>JALXCS010000040.1 GCA_026990815.1 Methylomonas sp.
ACCTCATAATTGACGGTTGCTTGCAGGGCTGGCAATGTCAAGGAGGAGTGCTGACAAGCAAGCTCCTTGATATTGTCAGCTCTGCAAGCTTATCCTTTAACAAAAGAGGTTGTTTCTTTGTCGCCGATGATTTCATCCTTTAATTAACATAGAGCGGGTTTATTGACACAGAATTTTGAACGCCCTCTTTTATATGCAGTACAAAGTTCTAAATGTTTTTGTTTGGTGAGTTCAGTCATGGTTAAAACCCACAATAACTTGGCTTGGACACGTATAAATTATTCTGAAAGCTTGCTCCATACACTACCTCCGCTTGCTTTATCAATTGCTTCCATACGCTGTTGATGCAAGCGCAGTTCTTCTTCCGAACAAGCCACTATTTTTAATTTTGGGCGATCCGTTGCTATTTTTTTGTCCTGCAACTGGTTTGAATTTTCCTGCCTCAGCTTGTCCTTGGCAAACAATGATGTCTGCCCGCCAGTCATCAACAAATATACATCAGCAAGTATTTCTGCGTCCAGTAATGCCCCGTGCAAATCACGATGACTATTATCTATCCCATAGCGTTTGCAAAGTGCGTCCAGACTATTTCTCTGGCCGGGATGTTTTTTTCTTGCATACTCGAGGGTATCCAAAATAGTACTGTAGTTTTCAATACTTCCAGAACCATTTTTCAATAATGATAGCTCATGGTTGATAAAACCAACATCAAACGGAGCATTATGGATGATTAATTCGGCATCACGAATATAATTAACAAAATCTTCCACAATATCTTCAAAATGAGGCTTATCCGCAAGAAAATCATTACTAATACCATGTACCTCGATTGCCCCTTCATCGATCATACGATCTGGATTCAGATACACATGAAAATGCTGACCTGTTAACCGGCGATTAATTAACTCCACACAGCCAATTTCAATAATGCGGTGCCCTTCCTCCGGATTTAGCCCAGTTGTCTCGGTATCAAGAACAATTTGTCTTTGGACCGGGTTTTTCATTTTAATACTCCAATATCTCTAAATAACCTGACTAACTCAATTTTATCCACTATAGAATCATGTGTCTTTACAAAACACAATCAAAATATCTATTTTCTTGGGGAGGAATAAAGTACCGAGCAATATTGTTACCAAGGATTAAATCCCGAATCATTTATGGCTTAGGTAAACCAAGCTCATTGTCTGTACCCCAGCTTTCTAGCCAATCATTGACTTCTTTTTCATTTATCAATTTTCCAGGTTTGACTGAATCTATGGCATCAAGGGCTTCAGCCCATCGCTGTTCGTCAAGAGGCATTATTTTTTCTTTTGCAATTCCATGGCTAGCATTACAGCATCCTCCCTACCATCCTCGCTGGGATAGTAGTCTTTTCTGATGCCAATTTCATTGAACCCCATACTGGTGTACAAGGCAATGGCAGCTTCATTGGTCGGCCTGACTTCCAGGAAAATACTTTCAGCCCAACGGGATTTTGCCTGATCAATAATGTGTTCTAGCATAAACTTGCCGATTCCTTGCTTTTGTTCTGCTGGGTCAACACAGATATTCATGATATGAAATTCTCCTGCGGCAGTGGAAACAATGCAATAGCCCAGTACCTTGTCCAGTTCATCACAGACCCAGCAGCTGTATCGGGCTTTGAAGCAGTCATAAAAAATCCCCTCACTCCAAGGGTAGTTATAGACTTGTTGTTCAATGGCTAATACTGCTGGTAAATCCGATTCCCGCATTTTACGCATACGGAGCAAATCTTTACGATCTACCGTGCCAGGGAAAACTCGTGCATAAAAATCTCTGTCGGCATCATAGTTAACTGTATCTTTGATTATTTCGTATAAATCTGAAAATTTCATAAGGCTTTATAATTTATGGAATATTTTTAGCGCCAGTTGCAAATCTTGCCAGGCTTTACGTTTTTCAAGTAATGAGCGTAATAAATACGCAGGATGATAAATGACAATCACTGGAATTGCATCTAAAAAATGAACCTTTCCACGTAATTTTCCGATAGGCTCATTGGTTTTTAATAATTGCTGTGCAGCGATTCTGCCAACCGCGAGAATTATTTTGGGTTTAATCAAGTCGATTTGGCGTTGTAAAAAACCTGAACAGGCTTCGACTTCCTCAGGTTTTGGATCGCGGTTATTGGGTGGTCTGCATTTGAGGATGTTGGCAATGTAGACATGTTCTCGGCTCAGATTAATTGCTCTGAGCATTTCGTTTAACAATTGGCCTGCTTTGCCGACAAAGGGTTCACCTTGCAGATCTTCATTTTGCCCTGGCGCTTCGCCTATTAATAACCAGTCGGCATTAAGATTACCAACACCGAATACTGTCTGAGTTCTGGTTTTATGTAAATCACAGGCCTTACAATTTGCAACTTCTTCTTGAAGTTTCTGCCATGCTTCAGATTCAGAATTGACCGGAGGTTTTTCCTCTTGAATGGCTTGATTAGCAGTGGGCACCATAAGATTTACTTTTGGCGCCCAAATATCAATATCCATTGCTTCAAGATACAAAAGCCGTTTATTTTCCTCCATCAATCCGATTCCTTAAACATCACCTGTTGCTTGAGGATGTTGTTTGGCATTAGGCATCAACAATTTATTAGCCGCATTGATATAAGCTTTGGCGGAAGCAATGACAATATCGGTATCAGAACCCATGCCATTGACAATCCGACCTACTTTTTCTAACCGAACCGTAACCTCGCCCTGTGAATCAGTACCGCTGGTAATGTTGTTGACCGAATAAAGCTGTAGATCAGCTCCGGTTTTAACCAGTGATTCAATCGCCCTTAAACTGGCATCAACTGCCCCTCCACCAGTTGCAGACCCCGTTAATTCCTGGTCATTAATACGGATTGTAACTGAAGCTTCAGGCGTTTCTCCCGTTTCCGAACAGACTTTTAAAGCCACCAGCTTAATTTGCTCTTCGTTCTCGATGCTAGCATCTGAAACCAGAGCTTGCAAATCTTCATCAAAGATTTCATGTTTTTTGTCGGCCAGTTGTTTAAAGCGAAAGAAAATATCATTGAGTTCTTCTTCTGATTTAAATTCAATGCCCAATTCTGCCATGTGAGTCTTGAAGGCATTACGACCGGAATGCTTGCCCAATACCATGCGATTGGCTGACCAACCCACATCTTCTGCCTTCATGATTTCATAGGTCTCGCGGTTTTTCAGGACTCCATCCTGATGAATGCCTGATTCATGGGCAAAAGCATTGGCGCCGACTATAGCTTTATTGGGTTGTACCGGAAACCCGGTAATGGTTGAAACCAGTTTGGAGCAAGTGACAATCTCTTTGGTGTCGACATTGGTTTGGCAGGGGAAGTAGTCTTTTCGGGTTTTTACCGCCATGACCACTTCTTCCAATGCGGCGTTGCCTGCACGTTCGCCGAGTCCGTTGATGGTGCATTCAACCTGACGAGCACCATTCATAACCGCAGCCAAAGAATTTGCCACCGCCAGTCCCAAATCATTATGGCAATGCACAGAAAAAACAGCTTTGTCAGAATTAGGAATGCGCTCGATCAGGTTTTTGATGGTCGCGCCAAACTGGTCGGGGACACTGTAACCGACCGTATCGGGAATATTTAACGTGGTTGCGCCAGCATCAATAACAGCCTCCAGAATCCGGCACAGGAAATCTTCGTCCGAGCGGCCGGCATCTTCAGGTGAAAATTCAATATTATCGGTATATTTCAGAGCGCGTTTTACTGCTTTAACGGCATGGTCCACGACTTCATCAGGTGTCATTTGCAGCTTCATTTTCATATGAATAGGCGAAGTTGCAATAAACGTGTGAATGCGTGAGTGATTGGTTTTTGCCAATGCTTCTCCGGCGCGGTCAATATCTCGATCAAGCGCCCTGGCCAGGCCGCAGACAATGCTTTCTGAAATTGCATTTGCTACGGATTGTACCGCTTCAAAGTCACCGGGGCTTGCTGCCGGAAAACCAGCTTCGATTACATCCACTTGTAAGCGCTCAAGAGCCTTGGCGATTCTGACTTTTTCATCTCGGGTCATGGATGCGCCGGGGCTTTGTTCGCCATCTCGCAAGGTGGTGTCAAAAATAATTAATTTATCTTTCATAGAAACTCCGAGTAGGGAGATATATCAGCGTTTAAAAAGCTGACAAAAAAAGGGGTTTGGTAGAATAATAGAGTAAATTGATGCCCGCTAGGGCAGCAATTTTAAGGAAATGCTGAGTAATACGAGCAACCAAGCAGTAACGCAACAGTATGCGTATACCATTTGCCGGGTTGAGGTTTGACTGTTCATACTAAATAACTATACGCTATGGAATGTTAAGCGACAAGTAGATTTTAATCTGAATCTGTAACTTCACCACGGCGCAAGTCGCAAGCTATTGATTCCATTGAGGTCAAAAAACCCGCTTAACCGGTAAGTGAAGCTAAGATTTGTTTAAGCCACTGTGAAACCAATAACTTGCCCCCCTGTTATCCACATTGAAATTACAGATTCAGGATTAAGATTTCCTGTCGCGGCGCTTGCGTTTTCGCATGATGAGAGTAACGGCGGGCCCTGAAATGGCATATCCTAAAAACAAGACAAACAAAATAGTTTGCGGATGAATCATGATCAGGGCAATTCCTAACATGATCATAATGGTTGCGACGAAGGGAACCCTGCCTTTGAAATCAATTTCTTTAAAGCTGTAATAACGAAAGTTACTGACCATCAACAAACCGGTACTAATGGTCAGGATTAAAGCCAGATATTTTAGGTCCTCACCACCATACCCGTATTCAGTACTTACCCAAATAAAACCAGCCAGAATTGCAGCAGCAGAAGGGCTAGGCAAGCCCTGAAAAAAACGTTTGTCTTCTGTGCCGACCTGGGTATTGAATCTTGCCAGTCGCAAAGCACCACCTGCAGTATGTACAAATGCGGCAAACAAACCAAATTTTCCAAGATTAGTGAATGCCCATAAATACATGACCAAACCCGGAGCGACGCCAAAAGACACCATATCAGAAAGGCTGTCATATTCAATGCCAAAAGCACTTTGGGTATTAGTCAAGCGAGCGACTCGTCCGTCAAGACCATCCAGAATCATGGCAACGAAGATGGCAATGGCTGCTGTTGCAAAGCGACCATTGATCGCAGAGATGATTGCAAAAAAACCGGCAAACATTGCGGCAGTCGTGAAAAGATTGGGTAAAAGATAAATACCACGCCGCCGTTTAGTCATATTGGTTTTATTCATTTGCAAAAAATTGAAATATATTTGGCTTAATGACTAACCTCAACTTTCGCGCCCTTATTCTGACCAATATCTGATAGTGTCTGGGTAAACCAGTCAACATCAATATCGAAAGGTTTGCCGCCTTTAATCCGAGGAAACTCTATGGCTCTCAGAATATTTTGATTATCCTCATCATGGCCAATGACACCGGGTTCTCGTTTAAGCGCGCATTCGACCGCCAAATCCGCACAAGACTTGATAAGACGAATATCATCCGCATTGGCAACTGAGGCGCGGGCGAAATAACCTGACTTTTGGATCAGGGTTTTTTCAGCATTAATCATTTCTGCGAACTGTTCACCAAACCATTTTCCAGGGTTGACAGCATCCAGTTTAATATGACCGAATGCATCACGTGGTACTTTTTCTCCTTTGGCTTGCATTTCAGCAACGATGGCATCGACTCCAGCGCCTTCAGAAACAAAAATATTCACGCAATCAACTTTATCCATAACGGCTGTTAGCCTTTCAGCTTCGGCTTTCAGGTTGATTTCCATTTCGGGAACAAAAACAGCGTGGACCTCAAAAGCATTTCGATCCAGGCCAATTTCAGGAAGCCATTCCTGACCATCCAGAATCTTACGATATTCAACTGCTGTTGCAGCAGTCAACCAGCCACAGTTGCGTCCCATTACCTCATGGATAATCAACATACGTGGGTTGGAGTTGTTTTCCGCAACAACATTTTTAAAGTATAAAGCGCCTTGTTCGGCCGCTGTCCATGCACCCAAGGATTGCTTGATAGGAAAAACATCATTATCAACAGTTTTAGGAAGACCAATGACAGTTAATCCATAATCATTGTCAGCCAAAAATGCGGCCAGATCAGCAGCAGCAGTGTTGGTGTCATCTCCGCCAATAGTATGTAGAACATCGACGCCATCTTTTATTAATTGGTCAGCGGCAACTTTTTGAGGATTCTCGCCTTCTTTGACCAGGCCGCGTTTAATACAATCTTCAATATTGGTTAATTTAACTCTGCTGTTTCCGATTGGCGAGCCGCCAAATTTTTGCAAAAGCCCGGCTTTTTTCCGAATTTCTGGAGTGACCCCGAATGAATCACCTAACAGCAGGCCTTTGTAACCGCTGCGATAACAAATAATTTCAATACTTGGGTCAATTTCGGTATAACGTTCGATTAGGTTGCCGGTTGCAGAACTCAGGCATGGTGCCAAACCACCTGCAGTAAGAATTGCGACTTTTTTTGGTTTACTCATGAGATTTACTTAATGAATGTAGTTAAAAAAATGGATCAACAAATACTGTTGTGTTGGGCCAAAATTTTAACATATCAACAATGATTATCTGTTTTTTTATAATGCCCGCGCGTAAGAACCTTTTTATTATGGACTTAGGCGCGAACATTGAACGGGCAAGATAAAAAAATGAATTGATACAAAAAATTACTGAATAAGTAAATCCCGCATCATTCCCATATCTTCATGTTCCAGATTGTGGCAGTGATACATAAATAGGCCTTTGAAGTCATTAAACGGTTTTAATATAGAGACTTTTTCTCCAGGCATTACCAAAACAGTATCTTTCCAGCCGTTGGTCATAAGTCCTTCTGAAACGGTAGAATAGGCCGATCGGTGTCTGGAATTCACCTGTCTTTTGATGATCTGAAATTGTTCCCCATGCAAATGCATGGGATGGGGCATTGACATACCATTCATGCCATGAAAACCATTATCAAATTCCATAAGTTGAAGCGTATTGACTGGAATGATTTCATCAGGCCGAATATCGTTCATTTTATAGGATCGGCCATTTAATAACGCAGACATATGACGCATTGATAATCGAATCGTCCTTGGGTCGTTACGGTTTGCGGTATTCGAGATTTGAAGGGGGGTAATTTGGGTTAATTTCTTAGGCAGTGTTTCTTTACCCAATTCTTTACGATCAATGCGAACTTTCAAGACCTGGAATTCGCTACCATTTGGTATTACGCTATTCGACATCATGCCGCCACCCATCGTACCCATACCCATTCTTCTGCGGCCACCCATGCCGCCCATCATACCCATACCCCCCATCATGCCCATGCCGCCAGCAGAAAATTCCAGACTTCGTAATGTCAATTCAGTGCCTACAGGTTTTTTGCTGAAGTCAACCCAGAGTTCAATTCTTTCTGCTGGGGCAAGCATTACGTATTGATACTTTTCTGGCTTTTCTAACAAACCTCCGTCAACGCCAATAACAGTCATTGGAATACCATCATCCCAGGCTAATTTGTAGATTCTTGAGTTAGAGCCATTAAGCAGTCTGAGTCGATAAGGTCGAGTTGCAGCTTGAAGAACAAAATGCGGTTGACCATTGATCATGATTTGATCGCCAAGAAACCCACGCATGCGTTGCATCATGTTGTTAACATATACAAGTTGATTTTGGCGATTAAAGCTTCGATCCTGAATTACGATAGGGAGATCATATTGATCTTTGGGTAACCCAAGGGATTGTTCTTCCTTGTCATGTACAATCAATAATCCAGCAAGTCCTGAATATACCTGCTTGGCGGTTACGCTGTGGGTATGAGCATGATACCAATAGGTTCCAGCACGGTTTAAAATCTCAAACTCATAAACATAAGTCTCTCCACGATTAATCGCGTACATTGGATTACCATCCATTTCTGATGGCACATGCAGACCATGCCAATGTAAAATACTCTCTGCATGTAGATTATTTTTCATGTAGATCCTGACTTTTTGGCCTTTCTGAAAGCGCAAGCTGGGGCCAAGATAAGTATCATTCAAGTTGACTAATGAATTTTTAGGACCTTTTATAACTTCACCATAAATCTTCCAAATTCGGGTTCTGGGGCCATCGAAAATAGGCATCATGATTGCTTCCATTTGTAATTCAATTTCAACATCAGGATGAAAATTGGCAGAAGCAGTACTTTTTATCCTGGAATTCATAGCCTGTAAAACTCCAGGAAATAATGTTGCTGTAAGTGTAAAACCGGCAAGTTTGAGTAAATTGCGGCGCTGAATATCGGTTGCGTGTTTCATTTTTCTAACCTCCAGGAAAGTATAATTTAATATTAACATATGCTAATATTTATTTGTATTTAATTTACCTCACTGTTGAGTATTGGAAAATAGCGCTTCGTCCCAGGCTTTATGACTAGTTGCCACTTGTAATATTTATGAGAATTTTGTGGTGGATTAATTTCTAACGGTGGCAAAATTATCCACAGATATTTCATTTAACCCCATTCTCAGCACCTGACAGAAATTTGTGGAAGATAGATAGTTCCCATCCAAAAACTATAACCATTTGAAAAATATCAATAAAACCTACTTTTTAAGGAGTGTTTTATAG
>JALXCS010000041.1 GCA_026990815.1 Methylomonas sp.
TCTTTTCCTGACTGTAAATCCTTAATGGCTTGTTCGAAATTAAATGTGTGTGTCATCAATCTTCCTCTTTGTTATTTCTTCATTTTATGAAAATGACACAGATTTTTGAACACTACCCAGGAATTTGGTGTTTATTCAGTCACAACGAGTGCTGTTCCAGTTCCTACTGCTTTTATTTTGATGTTTAGTGCTTTAGCTGGACTGTTAGGTTTTAAGGATAATTGAACTATCTGACATTGCAGAAAATCAAGAACCACCTCATAAATACTGAAGTGGTTCTTTTTTTAAGCAGAATCAAAAACTGAACTTTATTCTACTCTACGTTTTTTGATTCCAAACAGTCCCAACAGACCTGACCCAAAAAACCATATAGCTGTAGGAACCGGAACAGGAGAAGCCGAAACCTCCCAGCCAACATCCTTCAAGGCAGCATAATCAAGATTAGTAGGTAATTTTCGTGATCCCGGTCCATTCACGGCAGCAGGCGTCATTAACGCCTCTTGACCTTCAAACAGCCCACCGCCGAAACCACTTGTTTCTGAGGCAAAATGCCCCGTTAAATTACCATTGTCATCTTGATCGATAAATATATTGCCATCAGCAACCTCATTTGCATTTGGCCCTAGGAACAAAGGCCCAAGTCCCGGAATATCCACAATTGAATTATTCCATGTGTCCGCCGCACCAATTCCAAGTACGTGACCAATTTCATGTAGTGCAGTTGAAAAAAAATCAAATTTATTTGCCGCATTTTGCTGATCCTGGCCATCAAAAGTTGATGTATCTAAATCAAAATACCATTCTTCTGTGTTTCGATTATCAAAACTAATCCAGCCACCCCATCGTTGAAAATCTGTAGGAGGATCTTCCTGAACTCCAATTTGTCCCCGAGTACGAACATTGTTAATATAATTATCATCGCCAAAGATATTTCCAAAACCTCCAAATCCAGCTTGTCCAAGAGTTGGACGATTCGGGTTGCTTGGATTTAGGTCTCGTGTACCAACAAAAATCTTGTATTCATTTTTCTGGACAGAAAAATTTCTTAAATTGTCGTCTACGTAATCTAATTCACCCGTAGAAGGATGACGGATATCAACATCATAAGAACGGACGCCCGGGTTATCTGAAACAGCAGCAGTTAAATTATCGCTAATTCGAGAACCCCAAAATTCACCAGCTTTTTCTAAAACCGTTCTTCTTTCAACTGCATCAAAAAAACCATCGTTATCATACCTATAATCAAAGGTAATATTTAAGGCCATTGCATTTTGATAAACTCCACAAAGCAGTGCTGTTATCAAACCTAAGTGATTTTTTTTCATCATGATCTCCATAATAATTTCAATATATAATCAGGCTACTCTTTATTCCTACTTGTTAAATTAGCATTCAGTATTTTTAATCATTACAATAGATTAAAAATAAAAGATGCTAATAATTTGTACAATAACCTTGATTTATTAAATAAGACTGAATAAACTCCAAAACTTCTTTCATGGCATTTCTGCTTTGTAATCATAATCTTACTAAGGTTGCTTTAACTGAATCGTACCCGTTTTTTAATCTTGACCCAGGGAACCATTAATTTAAAAATAAAATTGAATGAAGAATTATTCAGCAATTTATAAAGCCGGCTTGACTTATGGATCTGTCGCTTTGGACGAGAAAACGAAGCCTTCGATTATCACTTTAATCATACAAGGTATATGTTGGATCAGGGAAAATAACAGCAAAAAATTCCATTATGCGAGGAAGATGTAATACCAAACAGAAGAAGGAATATACGAGAACCTATTGAAAATAGGTATAGCTGGCTTACAATCCAATACTCAGTATTGCTATATAGTGGCCTGCCAAATGCTGGGAAGTGTCAGTCCTCTTGCCATCAAAACAATTGCAAAAAAAAATTCTGACGACTGCAGCAAGTGATGACAGCAAAACCTTATGTGCCAACACATGACTTCACATCCTTGCTGGGCTTACACAATTAATTTGAAATTTGAAAAAGCCGGTAGAAATTTTCACGACTTTGCTCGGCGACTTCGCTGACCGTAGTATTCCTTAATTCAGCAAGATGCTCAGCAACATATTTTACATAAATCGGGTAGTTGGGTTTGCCACGAAAGGGTACTGGTGCCAGGTACGGCGAATCGGTTTCAATCAAAAACTTGTTGCTTGGTACTTTTTTTGCCGCTTCTTTTATTTCCTGTGCATTTTTAAAAGTAACAATTCCAGAAAATGAGATATAAAAATTCAGATCCATTGCTTTTTTGGCAAATTCCCAATCTTCGGTAAAACAATGAATAACCCCGCCCGCTTCGTCTGCGTGTTCCTCTGCCAAAATTATTAAAGTATCTTGTTTGGCTTCACGAGTATGGATAATCAGCGGCTTTTTAAGTTGTTTCGCAGCGTCAATATGTACCCTGAAACGCTCATGTTGCCATGCTAAATCACCATCACTACGAAAATAATCGAGCCCGGTTTCACCTATTCCGACAATTTTTGGATCCTTGGCAATATCAATCAATTCAGCAGAGTCCGGTTCATGCCCTTC
>JALXCS010000042.1 GCA_026990815.1 Methylomonas sp.
AAACAGGACAAACCATGAATATAAACGGTATTCTACAAAAATTAACTGTGTGGACAAAAGTAGTCATTACTGGATTTGATAAGATCAAAATACTGGATTTTCTTGCTCCGCTGGCACTTAGACTTTATCTGGCACCTGTGTTTTGGATGGCCGGTACCAAAAAGTTTTCCAACTTCAGCAGTACTGCTGAATGGTTTGGTAATGAAGAATGGGGCTTGGGACTGCCTGCCGCCCCATTTCTGGTTTTTCTGACTGGTTTTATCGAAATTCTGGGTGCAATTTTGTTGGTTTTTGGGCTTGGCACAAGACTCATTTCCGTTCCTCTTATGATTACCATGGCGATTGCAGGTTATCTAGCCCATTGGCAAAATGGCTGGCTGGCAATTGCTGAAGGCAGCGGTATTTTTGCCACAGATAGAACTATTGGCGCTGCAGAACGACTGGAACAGGCAAAATCCATTCTGCAACAATATGGCAATTATGATTGGCTGACTGAAAACGGGGATTTTGTAATCCTCAATAACGGAATCGAATTTGCTACCACTTATTTTATTATGCTGTTAGCTTTATTTTTTATCGGCGGCGGCCGTTATGTCAGCGTGGATTACTGGCTGAGAAAAAAATATTTCAGCTAGCGGATTTACAAGCCAAAACAATATCATGGGCAAGTTTCTGTTTTTCTTCTTCCATTAAAAACCTGCCAATTTCCACGGCTTCGCCATGTGACCTTATTAGTAATCGGCTGCTATACCAGGGATGGCGAATTTTTTTTATCACCACCTTTGCCCAGTAAGGATTGAATTGCCAATGCAGCCGCTTCCCGCCTTTCTCTCGAAGAACTAATAAATCTTCTGAACTGCAATAGATTTTCTCGATAATGGTATTGCTATGGCGCACCATTCGAAAAATGACAATAATGAAAATCGCATCCAGCAATGTGAATGGCACGATCAACCAAGCGCCAATAGTCAGAAAACGTAAAACAACTATCACCGAGAAAATGGCCACGCCAATACATATCCCTTTATATTGACTTTTCGTCATTGAGGCATTAGGCGTCAATTCAAAAAGGGTTTGTCCTGCCTTTGGATGGCTCGATACGACCGGCAAAAGTAATCACCCTTTAATCAAAATTTCAAGGTAACTGTGCAGAGCGGGTAAAAACGTAATCGTTGGCTTTCGCTGGCTGGTGGCAATTCAAGCATTCAAAAGCAAAAGCGGCATCTTTGCCATATGGCTTTTGCTCCATGCCGCTCCATCTTGAAAACCCCCATCCTTCCGTCGTAGCAAATTTTTTACTGTCTTTCATCATAAATTCGGCATGTATCAAAGCTCCAGGTACGGTTGCTGCCTGCCACAATAGATGGTCCGTATCTTTCCAGACAATTTTTGCCAAAATAGCGCCATCAGGCCACGGTTTGGTATTGCCATTTTTGGCTGCCTTGACGGCAATTGGATTCCCCAGAATGACCCGCAAGGTTTGATTGTCAGTCCGGTGGGAAACTGCGATCATTTGCCAATTTTTATAGTCTTTTGGTATTTGAATACCATTTGGTGCTGGAGTTACCATTTTCTCAGCCAGCACCGTTTGTGAACTCATTACCAACAGCGCACTACCCAGTAACATTGTTTTAATTGCTGATTGTCTTACCATTTCTCATCCTCATTTAGTACACTTCAAAATCACTGAATGGCTTTACCTGCTCTACCTGTTCAGATACAACACTCTCAACCCTGGCCATAAGAGGTCCATTATGACTCCAGTTTTCCAGTTTCTGCAAAGCCTCATCCGTCCCTTCGGCGACGATTTCCACGCGGCCATCAGGTAAATTCCTGACAAAACCAATTAACGATAACTTTTTTGCCTGCTGCTGCGTGGCAGCACGAAAACAAACACCCTGCACTCGCCCAGATACCAGAATTCTAATACGTCTTGTCATTCCTGAATTCTCCAACAATAGTGAATTTTCTGGTTTCTTGAAAAATCTTCTGGAATAGTTTCCTCGCTTATATCTTCTACTGTCAAGTCTGACAATGCAGATTTATCCAGCTTGAACCTTCTAAAATTTGTTGAAAAATAAAGTATCCCGCCCGGCGCTAATAACCCCACCGTTTTATATATCAGCGTCACATGATCAGTCTGAATATCAAAATTATTCTCCATTCGTTTGGAATTGGAAAATGTTGGTGGATCCAGAAAAATTAAATCATATTGTCTGGGTTGATTTTTATTTACCTCCAAAGTCAACCATTCCATACAATCGGCACGAATGATTTCATGCTCTCCCTTAATCTGATTTAACGCAAGATTCTGTTTTGCCCAATCAAGATAAGTTTTGGACATATCCACAGTGGTTGTCATACTGGCGCCACCCACCGCCGCATGAACGGTTGCGGCCCCGGTATAAGCAAATAAATTCAGAAAGCGTTTTCCTTTTGCTTGTTGTTGCATCTTGAAACGAATCGGGCGATGATCAAGGAACAAGCCTGTATCCAGATAATCCTCATAATTAACAAGAAATTTACACGGTCCTTCCTGCACAACATGAAACTGATGGGAATCTGCTTGCTTGTCATATTGATCGGTATTTTTTTGTTTGCGTCTGATTTTCAAAAAAACCTGATCTTTATTGATGCCCAATACTCTCGGTATTTCTACCAATAATCCAGCCAAACGTTGATTTGCTTTGGCTTGATCAATGGACTTCGGCGCCTCATATTCCTGGACATTGACCCAGGTTTTTTCACCGTGGTAAACATCCACAGCAACCGCATATTCCGGCAAATCGGCATCATAAATTCGATAACAATTAACCTGCTCACGCTTCGCCCATTTGCCCAGTTTTTTTAAATTTTTTCGTAACCGATTGGCAAACATTTCTGCGCCAGTTTCTTCCTTTAATACCTGACTGGTCGCATTGACTTCATTTAGGCGTTGCTGCTGGGTTTTGGCCTTCGGAACAAAAAAGCTTTGTTCCTGAACATTAATTCGCAACAATTTACATTCAATTGCGCCGTTATATAAAGTAATCGGCTTTTTGGAGCGAATACCGAGGCGAAAACCCAATTCAGGATTACTGATAATGATGCCTGCCTGCCAACCGGTAAAATTACTTTTAAGCGCATGCCCAAACTGCTGATATAACTCGGCAACCTGTTCTTCATCGCCTAAACGTTCCCCATAAGGCGGGTTGCAAATCAACAATCCAGGTTTCCAACTTTCCGCTGGTTTAGCATCTTTTATATCGCGGCGTTCAATATGAATAGCATTTTGCAGTTTGGCATTTTCGATATGTTTTAACGCTGCATTCATTGAATAGCGATTTTGATCAAAACCGACGATTGTCGGTAATTGTTTAAGACCTTCTGCCTTACGCTGTTCAGCCTCATCAAGCAACTGTTTCCAGCACTCCGGATCATGTTGTTTCCAGCGTAAGAAACCAAATTGCTTGGTCAACAGACCCGGGGCATAATCTGCAGCGATTAAAGCACCCTCCAATAACAAGGTTCCCGAGCCACACATGGGATCTAGAAGTGTTCCGCCGTGTCTGGAAATTTCAGGCCACTGACTGTGAATCAACATTGCAGCCGCAAGATTTTCTTTTATCGGCGCTTTGATATTAATATCCCGGTAACCTCGTCGATGCAGGCTGTCTCCCGAAAGATCAAGGCTTACTTGCGCTGTATCATTACGCAAATAAACATGAATGCGAATATCAGGACGCCTAATATCAATCACTGGACGTTTTTGAAATTTGTTGCGCATCTGATCGACAATCGCATCTTTTACTTTTAATGCGCCAAAATGAGTATTTTTGATAGTCGGAGAATTTTTGGCATGAAAAGATACCGCAAAACTGTTATCAGTCCGCATATGCTCAAACCAGTTGATCTTGTATATTCCCTGATATAACTCATCCTGAGAAGTAAGCCTGAATGTATCTAAAACCAGTAGCACCCTGTTTGCAATCCTGGACCATAGACAAATGTTATAGGCTGTTTCCAAAGTTCCGTCAAAAGACACTCCTGCAACGGTTTCCCGAATATTTTTTGCACCTAATTCGGTCAGCTCATTGGCTAGAACGGCTTCCAGGGCCTTGGGGGTTGCTGCAAAAAAACAGTGTGTACTCATGATTTTTCGGGGCATAAAAACAACAAAGCCTTATCCAACAGATAAGGCTTTCCGATCAAAAACAACATCGTTGATTTACTGGATTGCAATCAGCTCGACATCGAAAATCAATGTTTCATTGGGGCCAATATCAGATCCTGCTCCACGAGTACCGTAAGCAAGATCCGAAGGTATATAAAACCGGTATTTTGAACCCTCCTGCATTAATTGCACACCTTCTGTCCAGCCTGCGATAACACGATTTAGAGGAAAAGTTGCCGGAGTTCCACGTTTATAGGAACTGTCAAACACCTTGCCATCCAAAGTCTTTCCTTCATAATGAACTGTCACATTATCAGTTGCGGAAGGTTTTGCACCATCACCCTGTTTTAAAATCTGGTACTGCAATCCAGTTGGTGTTGTGATGACACCTTCCTTTTTGGCATTCTCAGCCAGAAAGGCATCCCCAGCTTTTTTATTTTCTTCCGCAGATTTGGCATTCGCCATTGAAAACATATTCATTCCCATTATTAAAATTACAAAAATAAAATGTGGAACTCTCCGCATTATCGACTCCTTAAATCTAAAAATTTGAAAAGGTAGCCGAGTATTCTAACAAAAACCAGAAAACAGATTTGAGCGTCATCAGAGCCATTACAATCCATCCTTTGATAATTCAACATGAAGTTCCATGTTTTTTTCCATAATTTCCTTGCGAATTTGTTTTCTGGCCTTGGCAGCCTCGTAAAGCTTCTGTTCTACTTCTGAACATAGAATCAACTCCGGAACAGAAATACTCTTTCCCTCCTCATCAATTGCTACCATTGTGAAATAACAGGAATTGGTATGGCGTTGTTCATTGGAGCGCAAATCTTCAGCAACCACTTTAATCCCGACCTCCATAGAAGTACGACCAACATAATTAATATTGGCATAAAAAGTGACTAATTCGCCAACCTTGATTTTTTGTTTAAAAAAAACCTGATCCAAAGCAACTGTCACCACATAATGCTTACAATATTTTACAGCGCAGGCGTAGGCAACCTGATCCAATAATTTCAGCAGTGCGCCGCCGTGGACTACGCCAGAAAAATTGGCCATATCCGGCGTCATTAAGACCGACATGGTTAATGATTTGTCTTGCTTGTTCATAATTGCTCCAGATCAAACGTCTGCCAGATTACCTTTTTCTTCCAGCCATACTTTTCGGTCCTGCGATCTTTTTTTGGCTAGTAACAAATCCAGTTGACTATTGGTTTCGTCGTCCTCTTCAACGGTCAATTGCACCAAACGTCTGGTATCAGGGTTCATGGTAGTCTCCCGTAACTGTGAGGGATTCATTTCTCCTAATCCCTTAAACCGCTGAACATTGACTTTGCCTTTTATTTTCTCCGCTTTAATTCGATCCAGTACACCTTGCCGTTCAGACTCGTCCAGTGCATAAAAAACCTGTTTTCCCACGTCAATTCGATATAAAGGAGGCATTGCCACAAAAACATGACCGGCTTTTACCAGTGCTGAGAAATGTTTATAAAATAATGCGCAAATCAGTGTTGCTATATGATTTCCGTCAGAATCTGCATCGGCCAGAATACAGACCTTGCCGTAACGCAAATTCTTCAAATCATCAGAACCAGGCTCTATCCCCAAAGCCACTGCAATATCATGCACTTCCTGAGATGCCATTACCTGGTTTGGATCAACCTCCCAGGTATTTAAAATCTTGCCCCGAAGCGGCATAATGGCCTGAAATTCACGATCCCGCGCCTGTTTGGCAGACCCACCGGCAGAATCTCCCTCTACCAGAAACAGTTCGCTGCGGGAAATATCCTGTGAAGTACAATCCGCCAGCTTGCCGGGAAGCTGCGGCCCTGCAGAAACTTTTTTCCGGACAATTTTCTTCGCTGATTTCAAGCGTTTCTGGGCACTTTGGATAATAATCTCGGCAATTTTTTCACCGGCATCCGGGTGCTGGTTTAACCATAAGCTGAATGAATCTTTGGCAATCCCGGAAACAAATGCCACACATTCCCGAGAACTCAGTCGCTCTTTGGTCTGTCCGGAAAACTGCGGGTCCTCCAGTTTTACAGAAAGTACATAATGACAATTCTCCCAAATATCTTCTGGGGCTATTTTGACACCCCTTGGCAATAAATTGCGAAAATTGCAAAATTCCCGAATGGCATCAGTCAACCCGGACCGAAAACCATTAACATGTGTGCCACCCTGCGGTGTAGGAACCAAATTGACATAACTTTCATCGACACTTTCCCCAAGACTTTCGGCTGTCCAGACAATGGCCCATTCCACTGCCTCATGTTCGCCAGCCATTTTAGCCATAAACGGGGGATCGGGATGAAATTCACTATCCTCTAATTTGGATAATAAATATTCTTCCAGACCATTTTCATAACACCATTGCCAATGTTCATCAGATTGCTCAACCCATAAATTGATTTTCAAGCCGGGGCAAAGCACTGCTTTAGCACGCAAGATCTGTTGTAATTTAAGAACTGAAATTTTTGGCGAATCAAAATATTTTGGGTCTGGCCAAAAACAAATTCGGGTACCGGTATTTAACTTCCCTACTGTACCCACCTCTGCCAGATCACTTTGCTTATCGCCACTGGCAAAGGCCATTTGATAAAGCTTGCCATTGCGTTTGACCTCAACTTCCAGTTGTGTGGATAAAGCATTAACAACGGAAACACCCACGCCGTGCAGACCACCTGAAAACTGATAATTTTTATTGGAAAATTTCCCGCCCGCATGCAGTTGTGTCAAAATCACTTCAACGCCGGGCATTCCTTGTTCCGGATGAATATCTACCGGCATTCCTCGGCCATCATCTGTTACCTGAACACTGCCGTCCTGAAATAGCTGCACTTCAATTTTACTGGCATGGCCAGCTACGGCCTCATCAACGCTGTTGTCAACAACCTCCTGAACCAAATGATTCGGTCGCGCGGTATCAGTGTACATACCGGGACGTTTACGCACTGGTTCTAGCCCGGTCAAAACTTCAATTGCTGCTGAGTTGTAAGTATTGCTCATTCTGGTTTTGTCTTAATATTGCTGATTTTTCATATATAATGGCGCGCTACATCCTATCATTAATCTAACCAATATCGATATGCCAAGAAAAAAAAGCGCGACTTTATTTGAAGATTCACTGGCTGAACTTGAAAAAATCGTCGAGCAAATGGAAAAAGGTGACATTACCCTCGAGCAATCACTGGAATATTTTGAACGCGGCATAAAATTAACCCGAACCTGTCAAAAGGCCTTACAGGAAGCTGAGCAAAAAGTTCAGATATTGCTGAAAAAAAATGGCCAACAAACTTTGGAACCTTTCACCGATGAGTAACGCATTAAAAGATTATTTAGTTAGCTGCCAAACCCGCGTTGAAAAAGCGTTGGATGCCCGACTACCCAAAGCAACCCAACTGCCCCAAAAATTACATCGTGCCATGCGCTACAGCACCTTGGAAGGTGGTAAAAGAATGAGACCAATGCTCACTTATTGTACAGGAAATGTATTACGGCTAAATCCTGAGATTCTTGATGGCCCCGCCTGTGCCGTGGAATTCATTCATGTTTATTCTCTCATCCACGATGATCTGCCGGCTATGGATGATGACGATTTAAGACGTGGCAAAGCCACCTGTCATGTTAAATTTGATGAAGCAACGGCTATTCTCACCGGCGATGCTTTGCAAGCACTAGCTTTTGAGACACTAGCTAACGATCCTAGCATGAAAATCAGTACAGAGCAGAGAATCAAAATGATAACGGCATTAGCCAAAGCCAGCGGCTCCGAGGGCATGGTCGGTGGACAGGCTATTGATCTTGAATCGGTTGGTAAACAATTAACACTGCCCGAGCTGGAAAATATGCATATCCACAAAACTGGCGCACTGATTCGTGTCAGTGTGCAACTGGCTACGCTATCCGATCCTAATCTTGACCCGACTACGGCTGACAGACTGGATCATTATGCGAAATGCATTGGTTTGTCATTTCAGGTTAAAGACGACATCCTGGACGAAGAAAGCGACACAGAAACCCTAGGCAAAACCCAGGGCAAAGATCAAAACAGCAACAAACCGACTTATCCTGCCTTATTAGGCTTAAAAGGCGCCAAGGAAAAAGCACAAATGCTTCATGAAATGGCTATTGAAAGTCTGGATATTTTTGGCCAGGAAGCTGATTTATTACGTGATCTGTCACTATATATTATTGAGAGAGAATATTAATATCCGAGTAAAACACTCTGATATAATTTCCCAAATTTCATTTTTTGCCACCAAACTTTTAAAATCAATGAATCAATCAGGAAACCGCCCTCTCCTCGATAAAATCCACACCCCGTCGGACCTTCGTCAGCTAAAAAAAGCTCAGCTCAAACCGCTGGCACAGGAACTACGGGATTTCCTGACTCATTCTGTCAGCCAATCCGGTGGCCATTTTTCGGCCGGCTTAGGTA
>JALXCS010000043.1 GCA_026990815.1 Methylomonas sp.
CTGACATAAATAGGGATTGACAGAAATTTTTCCAGATTCAGAACGTATGGCATCGGTCGCACAAACATCCAGACAGTTATGGCAACCAGTAATACCACTTTGTTGATGGGCACATTTTGACAAATCAAGTCGAAAATACTTGGGTTTGTCAAAAATACCGATCATTTCCTTAACGTCAGCAATTATTTTTTCAAGATTATGTCTATTACTAATGTGATAATAACCAAAAGGAGGTATCCTGCTTTTAATTACCGGTTGGGACTGAAAATCCATTACTTGATCGAATTGGGTTTCAGGATTATCAGAAATGGAAAAATTGCCTAAAAAACCTGTTAATTGAGCATTGTCTTCAATGTGGAGTAGTTCTATTCCAGGTTTTGAAGGCGTATTGCTATCATCAGACCACCAAGATATTCTAAAGTCAGTGTCCAATGCAGGCAGTACAGCCTCTAGCTCCGCATCATTACCAATTATCAATAAACGATTGCTGGTTTGATAACTGACAAACTCCGGCTCAGGCGACATCAAGCATCCTCAGTGTCATCCGTTGCTTCAGGTTCGATTTGGGCAATATCGGCCGGTTGCTCTGGGGAATCATTTTGCTGCAAACGAGCCAAAGCCAGTTTCATTTCTGCTGGAATCAGGTCGCCGCGATCAGTAAAAAAACGGTAATTTTCATCATATTCATTGAGGCCGTCAAGGTTGGCGAATCGGCTTTGCTGGAATAATTTTTTTAACAGCAGTTGTTTGGCCTGATCTGTTAATTGCTTAACCAATTCCTCATTGGCTTCATCGGTTGGATGTTGGTTCATAAAACACCTTGACCTCAACTGGCTCTAAGGAACGCGCACGGAATAAGTTTGGCAACTAACGCAGGATTTTTGTTTGTCTTCAAGGCGTGGCAACAGGCGCATAGCAAGTTACGTAACTGTTGCCACAACACTGAAGACAGACAAAAAGACAAGTTAGTTGTCGAAGTTATTTCGTGCACGTTCCTAAGTAGAATTGAATTTTTTGTTTATAGTACGCCATTTTTTTTGAAAGGGGTAATTGCGAATGATTAACTCTGATAGGATGTTTTGTTGGGATTGTCATGCTCCAAGTTAGAAAGTCATAAAATTCATTGTCAACGCTATAATTAAAAGTCGGGCAATAGTTGGTTCCAAAAACACAATCAATTGCTGATGGCGAATAAAATAAACGGAGAAAAAATGGCAAAGAACAAAGAAGACCAAGAAGAATCACTGGAAAAACAACTTTGGAAGTCGGCAGATAAACTCAGAAAAAATATTGATGCCGCCGAATACAAGCATGTTGTCCTGGGTTTGATTTTTCTTAAATATATCTCTGATGCCTTTGAGGAGTTGTACGCCACATTAAAAGCGGGTGAAGGTGAATATGCCGGTGCTGATCCCGAAGACAAGGACGAATACAAAGCCGAAAATGTGTTTTTTGTGCCACAAGATGCCCGTTGGACGCACCTGCAAGCCCATGCCAAACAACCGACCATTGGCAAAACCGTTGATGAGGCAATGGATGCGATTGAAAAGGAAAACGCCTCACTCAAAGGCGTATTGCCCAAAGTTTATGCCAGACAAAATCTTGACCCAACCAGTTTAGGAGAACTGATTGATCTGATTAGTAATATCGCTTTAGGTGATGCTAAATCACGCAGTGCTGATGTATTGGGGCATGTGTTTGAATATTTCCTCGGTGAATTTGCCCTGGCGGAAGGCAAAAAAGGCGGGCAGTTCTATACGCCCCGCAGTGTTGTTGAACTGTTGGTGGAAATGCTCGAGCCCTACAAAGGGCGGGTGCTTGACCCTTGCTGTGGTTCGGGGGGGATGTTTGTGCAATCGGAAAAATTTGTCACCGAACATCAGGGCAAAATCAACGACATTTCCATCTATGGGCAGGAGAGCAACCAGACCACCTGGCGGCTGGCAAAAATGAACCTTGCCATTCGTGGTATCGACAGTTCGCAGGTCAAATGGAATAACGAAGGCTCGTTTTTAAACGATGCTCACAAAGACCTCAAAGCCGATTACATCATCGCCAACCCGCCCTTTAATGTCAGCGACTGGAGCGGCGATCTGCTGCGAAAAGACGGACGCTGGCAATACGGCACACCGCCTACGGGCAATGCCAACTATGCGTGGATACAGCACTTTATCTATCACCTCACCCCCAGTGGGCAGGCAGGGTTTGTGTTGGCAAAAGGAGCGCTGACTTCCAAAACATCGGGAGAAGGCGAGATCAGAAAAGCCTTGGTGGAAGCCGGTTTGATTGACTGCATTGTCAACCTGCCTGCCAAACTGTTTCTCAATACCCAGATACCCGCCTCTCTTTGGTTTTTAAGCCGTAACCGTGCCAATGGCAAGTTTCGCAATCGCACTAACGAAATCCTGTTTATTGATGCGCGCAATATGGGGCATCTCATCAACCGCCGCACCCGTGAACTCTCGGCAGAGGACATCAAAACCATTGCCGACACCTATCACAACTGGCGCAACCCAAATGGG
>JALXCS010000044.1 GCA_026990815.1 Methylomonas sp.
GCCAAAGCACGAGCCAATCCGGCTCTTTTGATCATGCCGCCACTTAGTTCAGCTGGATATAAATCTGCAGCATAAGCAGGAAGACCGACCATGTTAATTTTCATGTGGACAATTTCCCGAATTAAATTTAATGGTAAATCAGTATACTCCTTGAGGGTAATAGCAACATTTTCTTCAATGGTCAGTGATGAAAAAAGCGCTCCAGCCTGAAACAAAATCCCCCATTGTTGTCTGAGTTTTGTAGCATCATTACGGGCGATGTCAAGTACGTTATAGCCGAGTACCTGAATCTCTCCCTCTGCCGGTTTTAAAAGCATAATAAACTCCCTCAGCAGTGTTGATTTTCCCGAGCCACTTCCTCCCAGCAAACCATATATTTCTCCCTGATGTACGGTTAGGTTGACGCCATCATGCACAACATTTTTTCCAAACCGGGTGATAACATTCCGAGCCTGAATAATTGTATCGCTCAAATACCCAACTCCGTTAATAAAACTGAAAAGGCGGCATCACAGGCGATTACTAGAAATATGGCATTAACGACACTGATTGTTGTGTAACGTCCAATACTCTCGGTATTTTGGGAAACCTGAAAACCATGGAAGCATCCAACAGAGGCGATTAGCCAGGCAAAAAACGGTCCCTTACCAATTCCGATCCAGACATGTTTAATATCAAGTGAAGTTTGTAGCCGGTGAAAAAATTCTGCATAAGAAAGATGAAGATGTAAATGCGAGATTAGCGTGCCGGCCAGTATTCCGATAATGTCAGCGAGTAAAATTAATAAAGGCAGAGCTATCATTAACGCTAAAATTCGTGGTAATACCAGAAACTGATGAGGGTCGAAGCCCATGGTGCGCATGGCATCAATTTCTTCTGTAATTTTCATGACCCCGAGTTGTGCCGTGTACGATGATCCAGTTCTGCCTGCAACAACGATTGCTGTTATCAGTGGCGCAAGTTCCCGGGTAATTGAAATACCTATCATGTCCACAATGAATATATTAGCCCCGAATTTTTCCAGTTGTACGGCGCCCTGGTAGGCAATTACAATTCCAATAAGAAAACTGGTTAATGCCACAATGGGGATGGCGCGGACTCCAGCATCTTCAATATTTTTGAAAATTGAACGAAAGCGAATGCAAGCAAAATGAGTGAGAGAATAAATAAAGGTTGTGAAATTCTCACCGATGAAGGTAAGGAATTCTATTAAGCCCAAAAAGAAGCTGACGGTGTTTTTACCAATCAGTTCCAATGGTGATAATAAACGGGAAGAAAAAGCAGAGTCGGTTTTTGTTGTTTTAATTGAATATTTTCTCAACAGTTCGAAGAGTCTGCTAAATTCGTTATTTGCGTCTAAAAGGTGGATAGTGCAATTGATTGATTGAAACAAATCATAATAATGAATGATCATCATCATACCTGCGGAATCAATTTTTTTTATGCCAGAAACATCCCACTGAATTGTCTTGTTTCGACTTGTTTTTAAAACTTGGGTAAAGGTAGTTGTAACTTTTTGGACTGATGAATGCGTCCATTCACCCGTGCTTGCAAGTTTTATTATCTTGTCTTTGACAGCTTGCCACTGTAGTTTGGCTGGTTGTGGCTGCTGTGAATTACTATCCTGATCATTCATGCATATTATCCACTTGAGCTATTTATATTTGTCGTTCACTTGGATCTTTTAAGGATTTCTGTCCGTGCATTTTTAGCCAGTGAAACATAATGTTCATGAAGTAGTTTGAGTTCAGTTTCTTCCATTTCTTCAAGGTCTAACAGATCATTTCGTGCTCCCTCCTGAGAGCGGATCAATTCATCCAATTTAACATGAACGGCTTCATTATCACGGTTTTGAGTATGCTGGATAAGAAAAACCATCAAAAAGGTAACAATGGTTGTTGCGGTGTTAATAATGAGTTGCCAGGTGTCAGAGAACCCAAAGACGGGACCGCTAAGCATCCATAACAAGATAACAGCCAAGGCACAGTTAAATGCAATGGGGCTGCCACTGATATAAGAAGCCCACTTGGAGAAGTGGTCAAATTGAGCATTCCATTGTTTTTTTGTTTGCGGAAGAAGTTTGAGAATTTCCTGAGCTTTTTCTTTTATGACTGATGAATCTTGAATATTCATGGTTTTATTCCTCTTGATATTACTTTTTTATAAACTTCAAGGGCTTGATTAAATCAGACAAGACCCGTCGGCTGAACTAAAAATATATTTTACAAGCAATGCCATTGTATAAGGCTTTTGTCTATTTCAAAAGCTTAGGGCTTGATTATCATTTTCTAGGTACTTAATTATTCCATAGATGTTACAGATTGTTTTGACTCTGTACTATAGAACGGAGATTAAGCTAAAAATATCGAACTTTAACGGGTAGTGATTATGTGGACCAGGAAACTAAAAATAAAAGGTATGACTTGTGCTGGGTGTGCATCAGGAATTGAAAAAAAAATAAATGCGTTTGATGGAGTCAAAATTGTTGTTTCTTATGTTGAAGGGATTGGTTGGTTGACTGTTTCAGGAAGTATGGCTATCGAAACTTTGGTCGGGATAATCAAAGAAAAAGGCTATCAGGTGACCGAGTTGGAATTCGACAATAATGTAGGGTCTGATCCGGTTTCAATTTCTAAGCAAGGTCGGCAACTTCATGTGGCAATTATTGGTACCGGGTCGGCTGCTTTTGCTTGTGCCATAAAGGCTGTTGAGAATGCCGCTAAAGTCACTTTGATCGAGCGTAATTCCATTATTGGTGGAACTTGTGTCAATATTGGTTGCGTTCCTTCTAAAATAATGATCCGGGCTGCACATATTGTTCATTTACAGAAGAACCATCACTTTAGGGGTATAAAAAAAATTCAACCAATTATTGATCGCAAGCGATTATTGACACAGCAACAAGCTCGTGTTGATGAGCTTAGAGCTGCTAAATACGAAAGTATATTGGAAAATAATCCAAACATCAATTTGGTAAAGGGCGATGCCAGGTTTAAAAATGTCAATACTTTGATTGTTGAATCAGGTGGGGGAGATAAAGTTGAAATCAAGGCTGATCGTTTTTTGATTGCAACTGGCGCATCAGCAAGCATTCCGGCAATTCAAGGATTATCTGGAACACCTTATTGGACTTCTACAGAAGCTTTACAATCTGAGCAACTGCCCGAACATTTAATTGTTATTGGTTCTTCTATAATCGCATTGGAATTAGCGCAGGCCTATTTACGATTGGGAAGCAAGGTAACGCTGCTGGCAAGACATTCGTTACTTTATCGTGAGGATTCCGATATTGGCTCAGAATTGTATAACATCTTAGTCAATGAAGGAATGACTATCCTGGAGCATACTCAGACTGAAACAGTTAGTTACAAGAAAGGATTTTTTGCTTCAGGAAAGTTCAGTGTTAAAACCACAAACGGATCTGTTTTAAAAGGAGATCAACTATTAATTGCTACTGGCAGGGTACCAAATACCGATAGTCTGGAGGTGGAAAAGGCCGGTATAAAACTGGATAAAACAGGGCGTATTATTATTGATGATCATATGCTCACTAATGTTGAGCATATTTATGCGGCTGGAGATTGCACCGACCAACCTCAGTTCGTTTATGTCGCAGCAGCAGGAGGAACCCGTGCTGCCATCAATATGACTGGAGGAGATGTTGTTCTTGATTTGACTACCATGCCAGCTGTAATGTTTACTGATCCCCAAATGGCTACTGTGGGTTTGACTGAAAATCAGGCAAAACAGAAACATATAAATATTGATAGTCGTTTGCTGTCTTTAGAAAATGTTCCTAGAGCTCTTGCCAATTTTGAAACTCAGGGTTTTGTTAAATTGGTGATTGAGGGGAGCACTCGACGTTTGATTGGCGCTCAGATTTTGGCGCCAGATGCAGGTGAAATGATACAGACTGCCGCATTGGCCATCCGTCATCAAATGACAATTGAGGAATTGGCAGGACAATTATTTCCGTATCTAACAATGGTAGAAGCAATAAAACTTTGCGCTCAAACTTTCAATAAAGATGTAAAGGAATTATCCTGTTGCGCAGGCTAATAATATCTAATAAATGTTCATTGTGAGTAAGAATCTATACAGTATAGAAGCAAGAAGTTATGGTCTGGGAGGCATTGCTTCACATAATTTCTGGGTATTGCGTGATGACCAAGGAAAAGTAATTTCACAACTTCATGGTTTGGCTACAGACCGCAGAAGTAATCAATTCAAACCCATTGGTTATTTTAAAGACAGGTTAGGGTTTTACGAATTCAAAGCAGCCGAAAATCATCCGACTTTTATTTCGACAAAACAACAGGCAGTTCCTGTTTATCAGGGTAAAAAAAATGATGTATTGAAACGTTGGGACAATGCAGTTTGTGAAATTGATCGGCTTAATGAAAAAGATCTTGATTATTCCCCTTTGGGTTTTTTAGGAATACCTATTGTGAACAGTAATTCGGCATTTCATTTGTTTGCCAAGCTAATGGAAATACCATGCTATCGGTTTCAAGGGGTGTTAGAGCCTGGAATTGGTAATGATTTAAAAAAAGTAGTACAAGATTAATTTCTATTTCTGATTAAAAAACTAAGTTTTTTCTTAGCCTACAGTTTTATGTGCTATGATGCCTTACGCATTACAGAATGTAACTGCGTTTTTTTAACTATAGAATATGTACACCAGTGAGATTCGTGTTTTACAAGGACGTCCCGCCTAAAATAAATGTTCTAGCATTTACTGCTATTTAAGAAGCAAAGTAATTAGTTTCCCATTTTATGCTTTATGTTACCGGTCTCGGTTTGTGCAGGATTCTACAAATTTACACTAGGAAAAATTTCGAATGCCAATATTAAAAAAAGTACTTTCAGCTGCAATTATTAGCACGGCTATGCTGACTATAACTCCAGCAGCAATGGCCGCAGGAAAAATTGAAAAAGCTACTATGGCTGATGTGACGGAAGCTGTAGAAGATGCAGTTCGTTTATCAGATGAGACAGTAGCTGCTATTAAAGAAAATGCAGATAAAGAGACAGTCATGAATCTCTTTAAAGAAACCAAGCAGGCTTCTAAAAGAATTGAAAGTAATGTTGTTGACAGGCTTCGTCAAAAAGCCAATGAAACACTTAGAAAGGCGCGCTCAAAATACAAAAAAGGAGAAAGCGAAGAAGCACTTACTTTAATGACCAAAGCCGCAAAAATCTTTAAAGATATTAAAGCTAAGCGTAACGCATTCTAATATCTGAACAAAGATGATGATTCGAAACTGGTTGATGTTTTTAAAACTTGGATTGACTCAGGCCAGTTTCGGTTTATCCTTTTTTTATAGTTCCGTTTTCAAGATCTAGTCTTTTCAAGACGCCACCAAAGCTTCCATTCCATATTTTTTCATTAAAGTATAAAGTGTAGGCCTTGAAACGCCCAACAGTTTTGCAGTCTGGGACATATTGTTGTCGGTGTAAGCCAACGCTCTTTTAATCGCAGCTGTTTCGGCATTTTCCCTGACTTCCTTGAGATTTAGAGGAGCGGAGAAGTCAGTTGTTTTTTCTAATTCCAGATCCTCTAGAGTAATTTGGTTTCCCTCACTCATAATGACTGCCCGCTTGATTTTATTTTCCAGTTCCCGCACATTTCCGGGCCACGAATATGTTTCTATCGCTTGGGCTGCTTCATCTGTAAATCCTTTGGTGGTTTTATTATTTTCTGTTGCAAAACGTTTTAGCAGTGCAGTGGCAATCAGGATAGTATCCCCGGTTCTTTCACGAAGCGGTGGAATATTAACCGTCATTTCTGCAATACGGAAATAAAGATCTTCTCTGAAGGTGCCTTTATCAATTAATGAGCGAATATTTTGATGAGTGGCGCAAATAATTCGCACATCAACTGCGATTTCTTCTCGACCTCCCAAACGTTCAATTTTTCTTTCTTGAAGAAAACGCAATAATTTGGCTTGTAGTGAGAAAGGAAGGTCGCCAATTTCATCCAGAAAGAAAGTACCGCGACTGGCATATTCGATTTTGCCTTTAGTTTGTTTGGCTGCTCCAGTAAATGCGCCTTTTTCATATCCAAATAATTCGCTCTCCAATAAGTTCTCAGGGATTGCGGCACAGTTGACAGCAATAAATTTTTTGTCTGAACGATCACTTAAATTATGAATAGCTTTGGCTAAAACTTCTTTTCCGGTACCGCTTTCACCTAATAGTAGTACATTGACATTGGTTGGCGCAATTTTTTGAATATTTCTGGAGAGTTTCAGCATTTCAGGACTGGAAGCAATAATTCCTGACAATGGCTCTTTGGTTTGTTGCTGTAGTCGAACATTATCTTTCTCTAATTGGTCGAGTTGAAAGGCTCGTTCAATAATTAAAGTGAGGATATCGAGGTCAACTGGTTTTTGATAAAAATCATAAGCGCCCATTGCAATCGATTTAATGGCATTTTCACGGTCATCATTTCCTGTTACGACTATGATTTTAGTCGCTGGCGCAAGCTGCAAAATATCTTTCAGAGTGTTAAGTCCTTCACTGGCGTTGGTTGGATCGGGGGGGAGGCCAAGGTCCAGGGTGACAACACTTGGGTTATGACGTCTTAATGCATTTATGGCTTCGACACGATCACCCGCAATGATGGTTTGATAGTTATCAAAGCCCCACTTAAATTGTTTTTGTAGTCCTGGGTCATCTTCAATGACTAGTAAGGTTTTTTGATCGTTCAATACTTTTACCATGTTGGTTTTAAGGATTATTTTTCGGCGATTGGCAATTTGATGGTAAAGGTCGTACCTTCTCCAGGTATGCTCGTGACATTAATTTGCCCAGATTGTTTAAGTATATAATCCCGGGCTTCATAAACTCCAATCCCCATGCCAGCATTACCTTTTGTGGTATCAAACGGCTTGAACAATCTTTCGGCAATAAATTTTTTGTCCATGCCGTGGCCGTTATCGATAACTTTAATTATAGCCTGTTCTCCATTTTGATCTAGTTGCAGTTTGACGTGGCCGTTATCGTTGGTTGCTTCCTGGGCATTTTGAACTAAATGACCCAGGACAGCAGTCATTTTATCAGCTTCACCTTTTACCCTGCAGGATTTAAGACTGGTTACAATAGTTAAAGGTGGTTTGCTAGCTGCTTGCTGTTTGGCTACGTCAGCGGCAACTTTGATTAGATCGATATAACTGGAAGGGTTGGTTTTGATTTCTCCTTTTTTTAATTGGGAAACCAGCTGTTGCATTTTTTGACTGACATTTCGTAGAGTTTCAATTGAATCATCAATAAATTCAGGATTATGCTTATGCTTTTCAGCATTTTTTACGATCAGCGAGGTTTGTGCGACCAGGTTTTTTAAGTCATGGACGATAAAAGCTGATAATCGATTAAACGCCTCAAATTGCCTGACTCTGGAAAGTTCATCACTGGCCTGATTGAGAGCCAGCGCATTAGCCAGTTGTAGCCCTACTGTTTTCAGTAAGTCATGATCTTCCCAATTCAGTTGCCGGGTTACCCGGGCCTTAGTAAGCACCACAAAAGCCACCATTTCAGTTTTTTTGAACAGTGGAATAATTAGCCATACACTATGATTTTTTTTATCCCATATATTCAAATCCAGATTATCGTATACTTCAGGTGCATTATTATATTCAACAAAATCAATAACCCATTGTCTTTGCAAAAGAAACTGAATGAAAGGTTCAGTTTCATTGAAAGCAGATTCGGGATCAAAGCCTAAATGATAATCATCAGAAAGTTGATATTGGCCGTGTTGATATTTGATCCAGATAGCGCCTCCAGAACTGTCAACCAAATCAGCCAGAGTTTTGGTAATGAAGTAAGAAAGTTCACTTATGCTTTCAAATTCAGCAATGGCTCTGCTCAATTTAATCCATTCTTCGCGGTAATCATAGTGATAATGAAAAAAATGCTTGCTGAAATAAACTTTGGCTAATGCTCTGATTTTTCCTGATGCAAACAGGATGATTAGTAACATCAAAGCTAAAATGATGAAAAAAATTTGGGCGATTCCTCCCCAACTTCCACCATAGTCACGAATATAATAGCCAGCAAGAGACATCACTAACAGATACATTCCTGTGCCTGTCAGAATGGTAGTATGAAAAATGACTTGTCTGGATAAGCTGATATCTTTCTGTTTTTCCTCAAGTCTATTGATGGAGATTGCGAGCAATGGAATAATCAAAGCATTGAGTAGTCCGCGGGAGTCCCAGAGTTGAGAGTCTAGGTTACTGAAAAGTAAAGATTTGCTGTAGACAATGAAATCAAAAATAAAAATTGCGCCAGTTCCTAGGCAGAGAAATTTGATAGCCCAACGATTGCCAATATCGGCGTTCCGGTAGAGGTTTTCCACCAGCATGAGACCAATGACAGCAAAGATAACATGGGCAACTAGCCGTATGTCGCGCCCTAGCAGCGATCTTAGACTATCCTGTAAATGGGGTGAGCTTTCAATGCTGAATATTAAAACAATAAAAAAAATAATCAGATAATTCGAATAGGAAGAATTTAAAAATCTAAAAAAATGACCGTCAAAGTTTTGTTTTGTAATTAATGACGCCAAAAAATAGAACCAGGCGATATTTCTTAGTGTTTCGAAGGCTAAAGTGTCTGCAATATAAAAATCTTCATTTTGAAGCGTAAAAGCAACATAGCCGCTCCAGAGTACCGAAATGCTTGTTGGAATGAGAAATATTTTTGCAAAAGGGTTACTTTTTATGCTGGCCAATGCCAAAAAAAATAATAGCGTATACGCGATTGCTGCTATTAAATAACTGTAGTAGTTATATTCTTCCATCAATTTTTAAAATTCATGTCCAGCACATTGACAGCAAAATCAGCTAACAGGTTTTTTGCCATTTCATGTTGTTTGTGATCTGCCTGGGTATATAAAATAATTTGCAATTCTGGTGAATCGTCAGCACTAAAGCGTTTTAGAAGCTGTAGCAATTTTGCCAAATACGGATTGGCAGTATGAGTTGAACCAATAAGATACCAGTGTTGAATGACAATATCCCGATTTCGGCTTCTGATGATCGATTGGTCGACAGTCAGAGCACTATTCTTGGATTTTATTTCACCACTATTGTTGTCAATCAAACGCCAAATGGGATTTTTGCGATGTATCAGAACATGTTCGGAGTTGACTAATTCGGCACTTCCTTGGGTTTCCTTACCAAAATTTGCCTGATAAAGGCCGACCACAACATTATTTTTTTTAAAAAAATCCAGAGATTCAGTCACGATGCCTTTAAATTCTGGTCGCCAGCCCCAGGCAGGAGCTGGGCTCGGTTGCCAATTATGTTTTTCCAGCGAGGAGAAATCTTGTAATAAACCGGTTCCTGTCTGTTGCTGATTGTTTAAAAAAGATGAAATAAATGGCCAGATAATAAAACTCAGCAAAATTGCTGGCAGCAAGACAGATAGTTGAGATCTGTGCTCAAAGTTATTTGGTGCTGCGTGTTGAGTTGATTCAGCAAAGACTTCTTTAGGCTGTGGATCTTTCCAGAATGACCCAACGTAAAACAAAAGCATAATGACAATACCAAAAAATACGGCTCCATAAAGGATATGGTCAACACCTACAGCTAGTTTCATACCACTGAGATGACCAATCATGACAATCATGTAGGCACGGAAGCCATTGGCTATGATTGGAACGATAATTGAAACAATAAAGAAAATCGCCCGCTTCCAGTAGCTTGTATAAGTAATGTAGGCATAAACCAAACCTAATGTAATTGATGCAATTAAGTAATTTATTCCGCTGCACGCTTCAACTACAGACCAATTACCAGAGGTTAAGGAAAAGTTCATGCCTTCACGGTAGACGGATAGTCCCGTCAGCCGCAGCATTGCTACAGTAAAAGATGCGGTATATTTCATCAAGGGAGGGATTAGCGTTTCCCCAACCGGTACCATGAGTAACAGGAATCCCAACGGGAACAAAATTTTTTGGGTTATTTTCGTCCCTAACACTAACCAATAGCTTGCAATCAGCATTAGAATCACTGCATATTGCTGTACAACAAGGACATTGATTAGACTTGCGGTAAACCAGAGAAAACCACTGGCTATCATGGCTATTAACGCTGGCCAATAGGGTTTTGGTTGAAGGTCCTTTAATTGGTATCGTTTCGACCAGACTAGCCAAATGCTTATTGGGGCAATGATATAGCCGTGGGTATAGGTTTTTGAGCGATCCCAAATAGCTTCAATGGAAGCCCAGGTGTCAAAAAAAATGAAAAGCGATAGTAAAGTTACTGCCAAAATACAGACCAGTGTTTTTTGCCAAACGTCAGGTATTTGTCTAAATGATTCAGTAATTGAGGTGATTTTCATATTAAAGTTAGAAAGATCGGTGTTTTGTGGGCTTTTTTAATTTCTGATATAGGTCATCTAGGGTTTAAACGAAGAAACCAGGCTTTTTAATTCAGCGATTTTATCCGGCGAGTTTAATTTGCCATATCGAATCTGAAGATAAAGTGAACTAACTGCATCAATTTGATTTGCTAGATGAGGGAGTTTATGTTTGCAGCGATGGGCGAAATCTTTGGCTCCTTCTCCTGTTGTTTGTATGAGTCCTTTTGTGGCTATTTTACTACAAAATCGTTGATAAATAGATAAAACTATGTCGTCTGGCGTATGTTTTTTGTAAAACATTATAAAAATCAGAACACTAGTAAGGACAGAAAAAATTCCAATAAGCAAGTAGCCAAGCATTTCGAGTCGTTGAATCCCCAGAAGTTGTAGCAAACTTTTCTGATTTGAAGAAGCGTAATTGATTATCCAGAGTTGCCAGTGATAATCAACGTTATCCCATATTAACCCAGCATGTTTAAGCCATTTTCCCAAAATATTTTCACTTTGGTTGCGCAAAAAATTGACTTCTCCATAGGCAATTTGCAGATCAATGTTTACATCCTGTTCGATTCGCTCAGGGGCAATTGCGGCTGTTGGGTCAATTCTGATCCAGCCTTCCCGTTCCAGCCAAACTTCTGTCCAGGCGTGAGCATTGGCTTGGCGTATTTCAAGAAAATTTCCCATCTCATTAAATTTACCACCTTGATAGCCAGTTACAACCCGTGCAGGAATTTTTGCAATTCGCATTAAATAAACAAAAGCCGTTGCGTAATGACTGCAAAAGCCTCGACGATGTTCAAGTAAAAAGGCTTCAATTGGTTTTTCAGGCATCAAAGGTGGGCGTAAGGTATAGTAAAAATCAGAATTGGAGAAAAAATTTAGGGTGTTTTTTATTAATTGCCTTGGATTTTGAGAGGATCCTTTTAGTTTAGCTACCAAGTCAACTAACTTTTTTGAAGGTCGCTCGGGCAGCTGGAGGTTATCAACCATTTCTTTTTGAGTGATTTGGCCAGTATTAAATTTAGTGTATGAGGTGATTTGGTACTCTGCTCTGTTTTGTGGGTTTTTCGAAGATAATAATTGGTAGCTTGCATTCCGAACAGTTTGGGCAGGATATTTTGCAGGTAAATCCAAAGCAAAGATCCAGTTTTGTTTTTGAGGTTCCTGTAGCACGGTATAAACATAAGGTGTTCCGGAAAATTCAGGTTTGATCGTTTTTATTTCATTGCTCTCAGCTTTTATTTGCGACCAACGTTTGCCATCTGTATAGGAGAAAACGGGGCCTCGCCAATAACGTTCATTTGGCGGAGGTATGGTTCCCGAAAATCTTACTCTAAATACCAGTGCGTCAGATTGCCCTAAGCGGCTGATAGAACCAGGCTCCAAAGTGTTTCCTAAACCAATTTGGGCTGCATGTGAATCATTCAAGAACATCCATTTAGGAGCTTCCAGTCGAGGAAAGAAAATAAACATTACTATCATAAATGGAAGCGCTTGAAAAAGGATAATAAACGATTGTTTAAAGGTGGGTAAAAGATGTTGACGGGGATTGTTAATTAAAACTAAAGTGCCAAAGAGCAGAATACATACCAGAAAAATGTAGGCTGCCATGAAAATATTTTGCAAATAAAGAAAGAGGGAAGCAGCAACGATAAATGCTAAATAAGTTATTAAAATAACATCTTTGGGTTTACGCGTTTCCATCAGTTTTAGGCCCAAAGCAGTGATGAACAAACTGGTTCCGGCGTCTCTTCCGAAAACTGTATGATATTGTGCAAAAAGTATCACCATCCCGCTAATCGTTAGTAGAAAAATCAAAGCTTTGTCTGGAAGCCATTGCTTTTTCCATATTGTGATAAAACGCCAAATCAATAAAATGCTGAAAAAAGCGAAAATAGCTGGTGGCAAATTCCAGGCATGGGGTAAGACAATAAATGCAACAGCAATTAATAATGCCATTAAATGTTTTTCAGGAATTTTTTTCATGTTCAAAAAATTGCCAGAGCTTCAAGACATTCAGAGAAATGGTGATTTCCCTTTGCGGGTGTTTTGATGGTATTGGAGAGTTTTAGTCCATAGTTCAAGCCCTTTTTTTCAGCCTCTATGATCCAGCGACAAAGTAAACTAAGCCGCTCCTCCTTGTTACGACCCGGGGTTTGTTGGTAATCCAGCCATATTTCAGGATTTTCTTGGGAGATAAACTCTTTGCTATGAAGACCTTGTCCCTTAGCAAAAGTTTTCCAGTGAATTTGTCTGATTGAGTCGCCAGGTTGATAGACATTGAGTCCAAAAAAATCTTCATAATTCTTTTTCCAAATGCCTGATCCTTCCGAGTTAATACTACTTTCTGGGAAGGGAGGATTTGCGGCAAATGGTTTGGGATAAACCAATACCTTCTGGTTAAAATTGATAGGTGTCCAAGCTCTGAACAATCCCAGAGGGTAGATGCTGGAGATAATTACTGATTGGCACCGATGCCAACCTCTTTTATGTGTTTGGGAGTAAAGTGTAATGGCGGTATTTTCTTGTGCAGAAAGCCGCGTTTCATGCGGTTCTTGACCAGTGGTTTTTACGCGAAGTGTTGGAAAATTGTTTGAGGTATCACTGTTAAGGTGAATAGTGAATGAAGCGGGTTCCCCGGCAAAAACAGCTTTGGATTTTCCTTTCTTAACGACTAAGCCAGCCAGAGATTTAAACGTATGGATGATGCAAACGAAAAAAACGCTGGCCAATAAAAATGCCAAAATATAGATTAAGTTATTCTGATACACAAAAGCGATCAACAATAAAATCACAATTAATATCACAAACCCCAAGCCATTTTTTGTAGGCAAGATAAAAATACGCTGATGATTCAGAGTGACTGAATCAGTGGCTATTTTTTCCCCTTTGATAAATCTGCTGGGACGGATGCGATTTAATATAGTATTCTGGAAGTTCACGGGATCTGAACCTTATGCAAAATTGGTGCGACAATGGCTTGTGAATCAGATTGTCCGGGTTGCAACCTATGACCCGCAACTGCAGCAAAAACCGCTTGAATATCTTCAGGAATCACACTGTCTCTTTGTTCAATAAAAGCCCAGGCTTTTGCTGCTGTCAGCAATGCTAAGCCGGCGCGAGGAGATAAGCCTATAGAAAAATCCTCTGAACTACGAGTAAAATCAATCAAAGCTTGAAGATAATCAAGCAGAGCATCTGAAGCATAAATCTCAGTGATTTTTCTTTGGATTGCTTCAAGTTGCTGGGGGGATAACTGAGCTTCAAGTTTTTCAATCAGCAGGTACCGTTTAATGCCTGTCAGCAGTTCTCTTTCAGCTTTATGATCAGGATAGCCAAGCTCAATACGCATTAAAAAACGATCCAGTTGTGATTCTGGTAAAGGGTATGTGCCTAACTGATGGCTGGGATTTTGAGTGGCAATGACAAAAAATGGTTCGGGAAGCATGTAAGTGTTCCCTTCGACACTAATTTGCTGTTCTTCCATTGCTTCAAGCAGTGCGCTTTGAGCTTTAGGGGTGGCACGATTAATTTCATCGGCCAGAATCATTTGCTTAAAGACCGGGCCAGGGTGAAAAATAAATTGGTGATTTTCAGTATCAAAAATTGAGCTTCCAATAATATCCGCGGGCAATATATCACTGGTAAACTGGATTCTTTGATATTGAAGTCCAAGTAGTTTGGCCAGAGTGTGTGCTAAGGTGGTTTTTCCCACACCTGGTACATCTTCGATAAGTAAATGTCCTCTGGCAAATAAACAACACAAAGCGAGTCGCAATTGCTGGTTTTTCCCAAAAATTATTTGGTTAGCGGTTTCAAGCAGTTTTTCTATGGCGTTTTGCATGATTTTTTTGACGTTTGGCAAAATTTTATGATTGCCTAATAAGTATAGAAGCTAAAATGTACAATGAGTGTGTAAGCTTAGGATCGAGGAAGAAATAAATTAAACCAGAGGTGTTGTTGTTGTGAGAGATTTTGGTGAAGTAAAAGAGGATTTGCTGGAAATGCTTGATGAGTTAAATGAGCGATTAGGAAAAATTACTGATGATGTTAAGCATGCCCAAGAGCCTCCAGAAAAAGATTTTGCCGAGCAGGCAGTTGAAATGGAAAATGATGAAGTACTCGATTATTTGGGTAATGCAGCCAGAATGGAAATTATTCAAATAAAACGTGCGCTGCAACGAATTGAACAGGGTTTGTATGGAGAATGTAGCGTATGTGGTCAGCCAATAAATGAAGAGCGACTTAAAGCCTTACCTTATTCTGATAAATGTATTCATTGCGCCGAGAAGAATCCGTGAATTACCAGGTTTTATACAACCAATTATCCACATTCGATATTTCTATATTCGGTATAAACCTGTTGTTGCTCATTTTTTCCCGCTGGATTGTTTATGGATTTAACAAGCCAGTCAGTGATGCAAATAAAGAGGCAAAATTGTGGACATTACGAGCCGTCAATGTTCTGTTGTTGATAATGCAGTTGATTGCAATTTTCGAAACTAAATATATTCGACAAATTTCTTTGACAGGGCTCACTGTATTATTTGCTTTTGTTTTAGTCTATTTTTTTCAGATATTTTTATTGCATAAATTCGGTCGGACTAAGGAAATAGAGGGTGAGATAGTTCGCTATGAAACCTATCAGTCAGAGATTTTTGGGTTGTTAGGGATGATATTGGCATTTATCGTCTCAGTTTTGGTGATAATTAATATTTGGGGGATAACTGATTGGCTGCAAGCGACAAGTGTATTAGGAGGTATTTTATTACTGATTTATTCAACCAAGGATGTTTGGGCGCCAGATCACATCAATGGATTAATGTTGCTTTATAATGGTGATGTCGAGCCCGGCAGTGTTGTCAAGGTGGATGAGTTGGGGTTGTTAGGAGTCACACTCAGAATTACATTAATTCAGGCGGTTTTTCGGGATCTCCGAGGTGGACATCGTGTCATAGTGCCTAATTCTAAATTGCGAAATTCCAGAATTGATGTTTTAACCAAAGGGCCGGGGTCTGGTTTGCGCCAATTTGCCGATTTTAAAATTGGCTATGGGCATACTAGTGAATCCATAGAAAAATTTCTGCAAACTGTATGGGAAAGTGCTTGTGAAAGGGAGGCGGCAATTAACAATGAAAAACCTCCAGCGATTAAATTACAAGAAGCGGGAGACCATGCAATTACCTGGCGTATGGTTTATTCGCTGAAAAATGTTTATCGGTTAATTAGTGCTCAGTGTGCGATAAACCGTGCTGCCTATGATTTATCTCTGCAGGAAAAAATTGGCTTGAATACCCCCTTGACTCATGAAGTTTCTATTTCTGAAAAGCCAGAAGCCATTCCCCATATTATCAACAAATGATATGGGGAATGGCTCCCGGTTTTTATGTTTGGCTTTACGGCGATATTTGGTCTTTTCGGTAAATATTTGTGCTTTATTAAAGTTTCTGGCATGTTTAGCTACCAGATTACGGTTTGGTATTTCGGCCATTTCATTGACTTTTTTGCGTTTTTTCACAGTCATCCTCCTTTTTTAAATAGATTAATTTATAATATCCATTTTGAATAGACCAATCGAATTATAAACCCTCCAGTCTATGGATATGAGTAAAATATTGCTCTTTATGACAGTTATTCAGCCGTGAAATTCCAAAAAATTTTTGATGTTATTGTTATTGGTGGTGGCCATGCCGGCACAGAAGCGGCTTTAGCAGCAGCCCGGACTGGTGCAAAAACTTTATTATTAACCCAGAATATTGATACCTTGGGACAAATGAGTTGTAATCCAGCCATTGGTGGTATTGGTAAAGGGCATCTGGTAAAAGAAATTGATGCACTGGGCGGTATTATGGCTCAGGCAATTGATCGGGCAGGAATTCAATTTCGTACCCTCAATGCCAGTAAAGGGCCCGCAGTTCGCGCAACCCGTGCTCAGGCTGACAGAAGTCTATATAAACAAGCAATCAGGTCAGCACTGGAAAGCCAGGATAATCTTTCGTTATTTCAGCAAACCGTTTCTGATTTGACGGTGTCAGGTGATTCAGTAACTGGCGTGAAAACTCAAATGGGATTACAGTTTTCAGCGCCATGTGTGATTTTGACAACTGGCACTTTTCTGGCGGGACAAATCCATATTGGCCTGGAAAATTATACTGGAGGCAGAGCAGGGGATTGCGCTGCAATTGCGCTGGCTGAGAGATTAAGGGAATTGCCTTTTCAAGTGGACCGTTTGAAAACCGGAACACCACCAAGAATTGATGGGCGGACAATTGATTTTTCAAAGCTGGAGAAGCAATTAGGTGATTTTCCGGTGCCGGTTTTTTCTTTCATCGGCGATAGCAGTCAACATCCGCGACAGATTCCCTGCTATATCACTCGTACAAATGCAAGAACACATGAAATTATTCGCACTGGTCTTGATCGTTCACCAATGTATTCAGGCGTTATCGAAGGTGTGGGGCCACGTTATTGTCCCTCGATAGAAGACAAGATTGTGAGATTTGCTGATCGCGATTCGCATCAGATTTTTGTTGAGCCGGAAGGTTTAAATACGCATGAGATTTATCCAAATGGTATATCAACCAGTCTACCATTTGATGTGCAGTATGCCTTTGTAAGGTCGATGACTGGGTTCGAAAATGCCGAAATAGTTCGCCCAGGATATGCCATCGAGTATGATTTTTTTGATCCGCGTGGGCTAAAAGCTTCTTTGGAAACAAAACATGTGCAGGGCTTGTTTTTTGCAGGACAGATTAATGGTACAACCGGATATGAAGAAGCGGCTTCCCAAGGATTGATCGCTGGATTAAATGCAGCCAGGAAAGCACAAGACCAGGAAAGTTGGACTCCCGCGAGGAATGAAGCTTATATTGGCGTCATGATTGATGATCTAATTACTTGTGGCACTCAGGAACCTTATCGTATGTTTACCAGCAGGGCAGAGTATCGGTTGATTTTAAGGGAGGATAATGCTGATTTACGGTTAACTGAAATTGGCCGCCAGCTCAAATTGGTTGATGATATTCGATGGAAGCGATTTGATGAAAAAAGGCAGAAAATTGCCTGCTTACAATCCGAGCTTGCTTGTCAATGGGTTAGGGCTGGTTCAGAGCAGGCAGAGCAAGTTGCCGCAATTTGGGGTAAGCCCTTGTTAAGAGAAACAACCTTGATGGATTTATTGCGACGGCCTGAAGTGGATATAGCTGGTTTATTATCATTAACAAGTTTTTCCGAGATTGATAGGCAAGTTTCCGAGCAGGTTCAAATTCAGGCTAAATATGCCGGATATATTGAAAGACAACAAAGTGAAATTGAACGAGCAAAACGATATGATGACTTGCGTTTGCCTGATCGAATTGATTATGGAAAAGTTTCTGGGCTATCGAACGAAGTCAGTGAAAAATTGAAAAAACAGCAGCCGGAGACCTTGGGTCAAGCTTCCAGAATTCCTGGGGTTACGCCAGCTGCGATATCTCTGTTGCTGGTTTATTTAAAGAAGAAGTCTGTTTAATGGATAAGTGTTATGGTTTGTTGGAGTCAGGACTAAATGAGTTAGGCTTGTCGATTGCGCTTGATAAAATCAATGCGCTAATGGCATTTCTTGAGCTTATGGAAAAATGGAACAAAACCTATAACCTGACTGCTATTCGAACCAAAGAAGATATGGTGATTCTGCATATTCTGGACAGTTTGGCTGTTTTGTCTTTTTTACAAGGAAGCAGAGTTCTCGATGTTGGAACGGGAGCTGGTTTACCTGGTGTGCCATTGGCAATCTACAAGCCAGAGATGAAATTTGTTCTGCTGGATAGCAATGCCAAAAAAACCAGGTTTGTACAGCAAGTTGTTATGGAGTTGGGTTTGAAAAATGTTCACATTTGCCATTCCAGAGTAGAAGAATACTATGATGCCGAAGGATTCAACTGCATTGTCAGTCGTGCATTTTCCAGTTTGCAGGAAATGGTTGAAAAAACCAGGCATTTAATGCATGAAAATAGTTTATTGCTGGCAATGAAAGGGCAAAAGCCAGATGCAGAACTTGCAAGGTTATCAATGCCTGCAGAGATTATTTCACTTTATGTGCCGGGAATAAATGCAGAGCGGTGTTTGGTAAGAATAGAAAAAGGTGAAGTTTATGGCTAAAGTGATTGCAGTAACCAATCAAAAAGGAGGGGTTGGTAAAACTACAACCAGTGTTAATTTGGCGGCAGCATTGTCAGCGGCAAAAAGACAAGTTTTGTTGGTTGATCTGGATCCTCAAGGAAATGCCGCAATGGGATGTGGCATTGATAAAAATAAGATTGAATTATCAAGCTGCGATTTGTTGCTGAATGAAGCGCCTGCTACGGATATTATGGTGCAACCTGAAAATGTTGATTTTTTTATTATTCCCGGCAATGCTGATTTGACTGCTGCTGAAGTTCAATTGATGACTGCAGAACACCGGGAGAGAAGGCTTGCCGATGCACTGCTGGCCGTCAAATCCCAATTTGATTATATTTTAATTGATTGTCCGCCTTCACTAAACATGCTGACTTTGAATGCTATGGTTGCAGCCGATAGTGTTTTGATTCCAATGCAATGTGAGTACTATGCTTTGGAAGGCTTGTCGGCACTGATGGACACGTTACGAAATATTAAAGAAACTGTGAATCCAAAATTACATCTTGAAGGTATTTTACGCACCATGTTTGATACCCGAAGCAGATTAACAAAGGATGTTTCGGATCAGTTGCTCGAATATTTTTCTGAAAAAGTTTTTAGAACCTGTGTGCCCAGAAATATACGATTAGCTGAAGCGCCAAGTCATGGGCTTCCAGTTTTGGCTTATGACAAATCTTCCAGGGGTGCAATAGCTTATATTGCTTTGGCTGGTGAGATGATTAGAAAAGAAAAAGGTAAATGAATCTATGGCGTTAAAGAAAAAAGGCCTTGGGCGTGGGCTTGATGCGCTATTAGGTGATGTTAGGCAGGATACTGTTTCGGATAAGGGTGTTGAAACACTGCCCGTTGAGCATCTTCAAAGAGGAAAGTTTCAGCCGAGGAAAGATATTGATCCTGAAAAATTGCAGGAATTGGCTGATTCGATAAAGGCGCAAGGTATCATTCAGCCAATTGTGGTACGAAAGATAGATGCTGAAATGTACGAAATCATTGCCGGGGAACGGCGTTGGCGTGCTGCTCAACTTGCGGCGCTCCAAGAAGTGCCTGTGGTCGTCAAGGATATAGATGACCGTTCTGTGATGGCGATTGCATTAATCGAGAATATTCAGCGCGAGGACTTGAACCCTTTGGAGGAATCGGAGGCTTTGCGTAGGTTGCTCGATGAGTTTGCAATGACCCATCAGCAAATTGCCGATGCACTAGGTAAGTCTCGAGCTACTGTAACTAATCTTTTACGGCTACTGGATCTTCATTTTGAAGTAAAAGCAATGTTGGCCAAGGGTAAAATGGAAATGGGACATGCAAGAGCTTTACTGGGCCTGGATGAAAAGAAACAAGTCACAGCAGCAAGACAAATTGTTAGTCAGGGCTTGACCGTCAGGGCAACTGAAAAACTGGTGAAAAGTTTGTTGACAGAAAGAGCAATTGCAGAGAAAAAACGAATTGATCCGGATATTCTGAGATTGCAAAATGAACTTTCAGAAAAAATTGGTGCAAGAGTAATACTGAATCATCAAAAAAATGGAAAGGGAAGTTTGGTTATCAGTTATTCAAGCCTGGAGGAATTGGAAGGCGTGATGAGTAGGCTAGGGTGATAAAGAAGGTTATTGAAATCAGTAGTATTTACTAATCAATCGTTGTGCGTAACTACCCACCCCCCAAAAACCTTGACAGTATTTTTGGCATAAAAAAGGTCATTCCCGAGGTGGTGAGGCAAACAACCTGATATTGCCCCTACACAAGCAATGGCAAGACATTTCTTCGTTATTTAATGCCTTTTGCATCCAAGATACGATTAACATTCCACCATGCGCATTCACAGAAGCCGAAAAAAGTCATGAGATAATATGAGTCATGGTCACTGCAATGCTTAGAGATTGAATGTCGACACTTGATAAAACTACGGTTCGAAAAGAAATTGACCATCTGAAAGCGGATTTCGAACAATTGCGTGTGTCCGGGTTGGTGTAACCACATCACATTCGCAAAGCATTTGTAACAGTACTTAACATTTGAATCTTTTGCCTAATTGTGCGGTTTTTTCTAATTAAGAGAATCTTAAAATTTTGAGTATTTTTTTTTGGAGACGGCTTTGTCTTGATTTAATAGGGAGTGCCCGTTATAATTCTACGGCTATTGAGCGGGGTTTGTTATGGCAGGTAGGGCGGATGTTTCTACTGTCAATAAGATATTATTATTACAAGTGCTGGTTTTATTCTTGGTTATTGCAGGATTTTTTTCTGTAGGAGGCTGGGAGAATGCGTTGTCGCCGGGCTTGGGTGGGCTGATTGCTTTGCTAGCGAACTTCGTCTTTGCTTATTGGGTGCACTTGGCTAGTGATAAACAGCCACAGGAAATGCTGCGGTTTTTTTATTTTGCCGAAGCAGTGAAGATTTTTTTGACAGTTTTGTTGTTTAGCATTTTCTTCCAAGTACCCGGCGTTCAGCTAGTGACTTTAATGTTGGGTTATGCGGCGGTTTTGTTAGTACACTGGTTTGCCTTGATTTTATGGTGAAATTTTTAATTTTAGAGAGAAAATATGTCAGCTGAAGGTGGCGCACAAGGTTATATTGTTCATCACTTAACACCTTTATCGGTAGGAGAAGGTTTTTGGACATTACATCTGGATACTCTGTTTTTTTCTGTTGTGTTGGGTGGTTTGTTTGCATGGTTCTTTAAGTCAGTTGCTGATAACGTTACCGACGAAGTCCCAGGTTTTGCGCAGAATGTTGCCGAAACCTTGGTGGAATTTGTTGATACGCAGGTCAAGGATAGTTTTCATGGCAAAAATGACTTGATTGCGCCGTTATCTTTGACGATATTTTGCTGGGTCTTTCTATGGAATTTAATGGATTTAATTCCTGTAGATCTGTTGCCGCTGATTGGAAGTTTGATGGGAATGGAATACTTAAGAGTTGTTCCCAGTACCGATTTAAATGCAACATTTGCACTTTCTATAACCGTAATATTGTTGACATACTTTTACAGTGTTAAAGTCAAAGGGCTTTTTGGGTTTCTTAAGGAAATTCTATGTCATCCGTTTGGTCCCTGGCTATTTCCTTTTAACTTAATGCTGAGGTTGGTGGAAGAGTTTGCAAAACCCGTATCTTTGGGTCTTCGTTTATTTGGAAACCTTTATGCCGGTGAGTTGCTGTTTATTTTGATTGCTTTACTACCACCTTTGATCCAGCCTGCATTGAGTTTGCCCTGGGCTATTTTTCACATTTTGATTATTACTTTGCAAGCCTTTATTTTTATGATACTGACAATTGTTTATCTCAGTTTGGCTTGTGAAGACCATTAATTTTTTTACCCTTTAGAAATTGATAGAAATATTTAGGAGATACTATGGAAATTGCATCATTAGTTGCTGATATACAAGGTCTGACTGCTATTGCAGTGGGTTTGATTTTAGGCTTGGGCGGCGTAGGGACCGCGATTGGTTTCGGTCTTCTAGGTGGTAAATTTATTGAAGGGGCTGCTCGTCAACCTGAGTTGGTTCCCATGTTACAGGTAAAGTTTTTCATTATCGCCGGCTTACTTGATGCGGTGACAATGATCGGCGTGGGTATGGCGTTGTTCTTTACATTTGCCAATCCGTTTCTTACTGCCGTGCAGAATGTTGCGGGTTAAAAAATATTAACAGCAACCTGAGGAAAGTATCATGAGCATCAATGCAACTTTGATTGGTCAAATGATCACGTTTGCGCTTCTGGTGTGGTTTACTATGAAGTACATTTGGCCGCCAATCATGGAAGCAATGGAGGCCCGCAAGAAAAAAATCGCTGACGGATTGGCTGCAGCCGAAAAAGGTCAAGAAGATATGCTTCTGGCTGAAAAAAAGGCAAAAAATGTTCTGAAAGAAGTTAAGGAGCAGTCGGCTGAAATCATCAGTTTGGCGCAAAAGCGAGCAAATGAGATTGTTGAGGCCTCAAAAGGTGAGGCTAAGAAAGAAGGAGATCGTTTAATTGAAGCTGCGAAAGCGCAAATTGCCCAGGAAATGCAACAGGCTCAAGAAGGATTAAAGAAAGAGGTTTCAGAACTTGCCTTAAATGCTGCAGAGCAAATTTTGCAAGCTGAGATAGATAAGGCAAAACATAAAAAAATTCTTGAACAAACTGCCAAGCAGCTTGGTAAAGCCTGATGAGTGATTTAACAACATTGGCTCGACCTTATGCCCAAGCTGTTTTCAAGCTTGTCAAGAAAGAAAAGAGCACAGAAAAATGGTCGGAAGCCTTGACATTTCTTTCATTGCTTATGCAGGATGCAGCCATGCTAACTGTGGTTAAAAATCCAAAGATTCCGAAGCAACGGATCATCCAGTTGATTTTGGATATTGCAGAAGGCAAGTTTAATGATAAGACAGTTAATTTCATCAAGTTGCTGGTACATTATGACCGTTTGCTGCTGTCTCCTCAAATTGCGGAATTATTTGAGCAATATAAATCAGAAGATGAAGGCTATGTTGATGTTGAGCTGAAAAGTGCCTTTGCTTTAACCAAAGCCGAAGAAAATAGCATGATTGATACTCTGGAGAAAATCTTGCAAAAAACAGTTCACATGAATGCAAATGTGGATAAAACATTGATCGGTGGGTTTTTGGCCCGTGCTGGTGATATTGTTATCGATGGCTCAATCAAGGGTCGGCTCCAACAACTATCTAAAAGGCTCTAAAAATAGAGTGAGAAAATAATATGCAATTAAATCCATCTGAAATAAGTGATCTAATTAAAGAAAAAATTAAAGAATTCGAACCTACTGTTGAAACACATACTGAAGGAACTGTTGTCAGTGTAACGGATGGGATAGTTCGGGTTCATGGGCTATCAAATGCGATGCAGGGAGAAATGCTTGAATTTCCTGGTGATACCTTTGGCATGGCATTAAATCTTGAAAGAGATTCTGTTGGGGCTGTAATTTTAGGTGCTTACACCCATATTTCTGAAGGCGACGCAGTCAAATGTACTGGGAGGATTTTAGAAGTTCCTGTAGGTGATGAATTGCTTGGCAGGGTTGTTGATGGCTTGGGAAATCCAATTGATGGCAAAGGTACGATTAGGACCAAAAACAAGTCGCCAATAGAAAAAATTGCTCCTGGGGTTATTGCCAGACAGTCCGTTGATGAGCCGGTCCAAACTGGATTAAAGTCAATTGATTCCATGATTCCAATTGGTCGTGGCCAACGTGAGCTGATCATTGGTGATAGACAAACTGGTAAGACTGCAATTGCTGTTGATGCGATCATTAATCAAAAAGGTACAGGAATTAAATGTATTTATGTTGCAATTGGACAAAAACGTTCCTCAGTTGCCAATGTCGTACGGAAACTAGAAGAGCATGGCGCAATGGAGCACACTATTATTGTTTCAGCGTCGGCCTCTGAATCTGCAGCGATGCAGTTTATTGCTCCTTATACTGGTTGCTCAATGGGGGAATATTTTAGAGATAAAGGCGAAGATGCCTTAATTATCTATGATGACCTAACAAAGCAGGCTTGGGCTTATCGTCAAGTATCACTACTTTTACGTCGTCCTCCTGGTCGAGAAGCTTATCCCGGGGACGTGTTTTATTTGCATTCACGGTTATTGGAAAGAGCGGCTAGAATTAATGCCGACGAAGTTGGGAAACTTACTAATGGAAAAGTTAAAGGTAAAACTGGTTCTTTAACGGCTTTACCAATTATTGAAACACAAGGTGGGGATGTCTCAGCGTTTGTACCAACCAACGTAATTTCAATTACAGACGGCCAGATTTTTCTAGAAACCGATTTGTTTAATGCGGGAATACGTCCTGCTGTCAATGCTGGTTTATCGGTGTCGCGAGTAGGCGGTGCGGCACAAACTAAAATCATCAAAAAATTAGGGGGCGGTATTCGACTTGATTTAGCTCAATATCGGGAGCTTGCTGCATTCGCTCAATTTGCATCTGATTTAGACGAAAGTACCCGTAAGCAAATTGAGCGTGGCCAGCGTGTTACGGAACTCATGAAACAAAATCAATATGCGCCAATGTCAATTGCTCAAATGGCAGTTTCGTTATTTGCTGCTAATGAAGGGTTTCTTGATGACGTTGAAGTTGAAAAAGTAAGAGACTTTGAAGATGCGTTACAAGCTTATATGAAATCAGAACAGGCTAAATTAATGAATGAAATTAATAAGACTGGTGATTTTAATGACAAAATAAAAGAACAGCTGACAAAAGCTATTGAATCTTTCATTAACTCGCAAAGCTGGTAAAAGGATTATCTAATGGCTGTTGGTAAAGAAATACGCACACAGATATCGAGTATTAAAAACACCCAAAAGATTACTCGTGCAATGGAGATGGTCGCTGCGAGTAAAATGCGTAAAACTAAGGATAAAATGGAAACAACACGACCTTATTCGAAGAAAATAGGCCAAATTATTAGGCATCTAGCTCATGCAAAGACTGAGTATCAACATCCTTACCTAATTGAAAGAGAAGTTAAAAGAGTTGGCCTAGTTATGATTTCTTCTGACCGTGGTTTATGTGGAGGTCTAAATTCCAACTTGTTCCGAATGGTGTTAAAGCAACTGTCTCAATGGGAAAAAACAGGAATTGAAGCAGACTTATGTATTATTGGTGGTAAAGGAGTCGGGTTTTTCACCAGTATTAATGCCAATGTGGTTGCCCAAGCCACAAAAATTGGTGATACACCTCATTTGGAAGATATTATTGGTGTAATCAAGGTTATGCTGGATGCTTTTGACAATGGTATTATCGACGAATTGTATGTTGTAAGTAATGAATTTGTTAATACCATGACGCAGAAACCAATAATGGAAAAACTGGTGCCCGTTACTGCAAACAATGAAGAAAAAGCCAATGAAGAAAGTCCTTTAAGCGGTCTCTGGGATTATATTTACGAACCTGATGCCAAAGGAGTACTTGATGACTTGCTGGTGAGATATATTGAGTCAATTGTATATCAGGGCTTGGTTGAAAACAATGCTTGCGAACAAGCTGCTAGAATGGTTGCAATGAAAAGTGCTTCAGACAATGCGGGTAACCTCATTGATGAGTTGCAATTGGTCTATAACAAAGCACGACAAGCCGCGATTACACAAGAGATTTCGGAAATTGTCGCAGGTGCTGCCGCAGTATAAATTTTTCAGCAATTTGATTTTATTTAAACAGTCAGGTTTTCTTCAACCTAAATTTAAAGCCTACTGTTGATTGTTGGAATACCGATAATTAATTTAGATATAAACTATTCAAGAGGACGAACAATGAGTTTGGGGAAAATCGTTCAAATAATTGGCGCCGTGGTAGATGTTGAATTTCCACGAGAAGCTTTGCCAAAAGTTTATGATGCGCTTAATGTAAAAAATAATGACCTTGTTTTGGAGGTGCAGCAGCAATTAGGAGATGGAATTGTTAGAACCATAGCAATGGGATCGACTGATGGTTTAAGTCGCGGATTGGATGTTAGTAATACAAGAGAAGCAATTGCTGTTCCTGTTGGTCAAGAGACATTAGGACGGATTATGAATGTTTTGGGTGACCCCATTGATGAAAAAGGACCAATCGGTGAAAAAACCAAATGGGGTATTCATCGGGAAGCGCCTAGTTATGAAGACCAAGCTCCTGCCAATGAATTGCTTGAAACAGGCATAAAAGTTATTGATCTGGTTTGTCCATTTGCCAAAGGTGGTAAAGTTGGCCTGTTTGGTGGGGCTGGTGTAGGAAAAACTGTAAACATGATGGAGCTGATTCGAAATATTGCAATCGAGCACAGTGGCTTCTCAGTATTTGCGGGTGTTGGCGAGAGAACTCGTGAAGGGAATGATTTTTATCATGAAATGACTGATTCAAAGGTTATTGATAAGGTTTCCTTGGTTTATGGACAAATGAATGAGCCACCTGGAAACAGATTACGTGTTGCCTTGACTGGCTTGACAATGGCAGAATTTTTCCGAGAAGAAGGCCGTGATGTTTTGCTTTTTATTGATAATATCTATCGTTATACATTGGCTGGAACTGAAGTTTCTGCGCTTTTAGGTCGGATGCCATCAGCGGTGGGTTATCAGCCTACATTGGCAGAAGAAATGGGTGTTCTGCAAGAGCGAATCACTTCGACTAAAACTGGATCTATTACTTCAATTCAGGCTGTATATGTACCTGCAGACGATCTGACTGATCCATCTCCTGCGACAACTTTTGCTCACTTGGATGCCACTGTGGTGTTGTCACGTCAAATTGCTGAACTAGGTATTTATCCGGCAATAGATCCACTGGATTCCAGTAGTCGTCAGTTAGACCCATTGGTGATTGGTGAAGAGCACTATAATGTTGCTCGATCTGTGCAAGGAACTTTACAACGCTATAAAGAATTAAGAGACATTATTGCTATTTTGGGTATGGATGAATTATCTGAAGAGGATAAGTTGATCGTATCCAGAGCACGAAAAATTCAGCGTTTCTTGTCACAACCTTTTTTTGTTGCCGAAGTATTTACCGGTGCGCCTGGAAAATATGTTTCTCTAAAAGATACCATTGCCGGTTTTAAAGGTATTGTAGCAGGTGAATACGATGATTTACCCGAGCAGGCTTTTTACATGGTTGGTACTATCGATGAAGCAATCGAAAAAGCAAAAGGGATGTAGTATGAGACTTAAGGGAATTCTAAGATGAGCATGACTATTAAAGTTGATATTGTTAGTGCGGAAGGGGAAATCTATTCTGGCACAGCAGAAATGGTTTTTGCTCCAGCAGAAATGGGTGAAGTTGGTATTGCACCGCGGCATGCCCCGTTTATTACTAGATTAAACCCTGGGGAAGTTAGAGTGAAAGTAAATGAAGAGGAGCAATATCCTTTTTATGTTTCAGGAGGGCTACTTGAGGTTCAGCCCCATCTAGTGACTGTGTTGGCCGACACAGCAATTCGGGCAAAGGATATTGACGAAGCAGCCGCTTTAGAAGCTAAAGCCAAAGCTGAGGAAGCTTTACAGGACAAGTCAGGTAAAATTGATTATGCAAAGGCCCAGGCACAGTTACTTGAAGCAATGATGCAACTCAAGACCCTGGACAGACTAAGGAAGAGGGCAAGGTAGACAAGTTTCATGAAAGCCCCGGTCACGAATTAGTATTACCAGGTTTTTTTATCTGCATTTCCTTTAAAAAAATAATTCGCAATATAGTACTCAACCCACCTTCTAGTATAAAGTTTCATTAAAACATTTACAATATTTACCATTTCAGCTATCCTTTCTCAAAAAAAGTGGAGGTAGCTCATGGCGCGAAAAACCAAACGA
>JALXCS010000045.1:0-1924 GCA_026990815.1 Methylomonas sp.
GAATTGCACTTATGAGTTGAATCTAGGATTTTTTTCAACCGAATTATTATGATCATATCATCCGCAATGAAAACGAATACCAACGCATTGCCCAATATATTATGAACAACCCCAAACAATGGGCGATGGATAAATTAAATGGTGGTGCTGGTAATCGGGTGATGGAGCCATCAGTACAATATAATTATGAGGCATGGATGATATGAAATACACGCCTCCTTTTACCCTCACCGATGATATCATTGATTTAATCACCTGTATTTCTCTTGAACTAGGCAAGTTGGATTATCTACAACACAGCCCACAGGCGGTTCATCTACGCAAAATCAGCCAGATCAAAACGATTACGGGCACTTTGCAAATAGAGGGCAATACGTTAAATGAACAACAAATTACCGCAGTGTTAGAAGGTAAGAGTGTCATCGCACCCATGCGTGAAATTAGCGAAGCACAAGGCGCTATTTTGCTCTATGGGCAAGCTGATAAGTTTGATTATCTCAATCCGCAACATCTGTTACAGGCGCACCAACTACTGATGGGTAATATGCTAAACCGTGCAGGACTCTATCGAAATAAAGCGGTGGGTGTTTATGGTGCAGACGGCGTGAGCCATGTTGCACCGCCTGCTGATCGGGTGTCGGGATTAATGTCTGAACTGTTTGACTGGCTGAATAACACCACAACTCATCCGCTCATCAGTAGCAGTGTATTTCACTATGAATTTGAGTTTATCCATCCTTTTGAAGATGGTAATGGTCGTATGGGACGTTTTTGGCAATATCTTATGTTGAATCGGTGGAATCCAGTGTTTTCTCTGATTCCGGTGGAAAATATGATTAAAAGCAAACAGCAAGGCTACTATGATGCCCTGCAACAGTCTGGGGCAAGCGGAGAAAGCACCCTGTTTATCCGCTATTTGTGTGAAACCATATTAAGCGCGATTAGCTCCTTGCAAATCCAGAGCGACCAAGTTGGCGATCAAGATAGCGATCAAGTAAAAAAACTGTTGGATGTATTAGCTGATGGCTGGCTTAGTTCCAATGAAATAATGCAATTACTGGGCTTGTCACATAAGCCGACTTTCAGGAAAAACTATCTGGCACCAGCTTTGAAATTGCAATACATTGAAATGCAATATCCTGATAGCCCGCGCAGCCCGAAACAAAAATACAGGAAGCGTTTAGTATGAACCGAATCACTGAAAACGCCATCGAAACCTTTTGCATAGAACTGCTGGAAAAACAGGGTTACGAATATATCTATGCGCCCGATATTGCGCCTGACGGTGATAATCCACAGCGCAGCAGTTTTGAGGATGTTTTATTATCCAGTCGCTTGACGGATGCCGTTGCCCGAATCAATCCGACCATTCCCCATGATGCTCAGCAAGAGGCGATCAAAGAAATCAGTCGCATTCATTCGTCTGAATTACTGACCAATAACGAGCGTTTTCACCGTATGCTCACCGAAGGGGTTAAGGTTAGCTATCAAAAAGACGGCAATCAGCGTGGTGATTTGGTGTGGTTGGTGGATTTTGAAAATCCCGAAAACAATGATTTTGTGGTGGCCAATCAGCTAACGGTGATTGAAAACGGGGTCAATAAACGCCCCGATGTGGTGTTGTTTGTCAATGGTTTACCCCTGGTGGTGATTGAGCTAAAAAATGCCGTCGATGAGAACGCTTCGGTTAAATCAGCTTTCAAGCAACTGCAAACCTACAAGGCGACCATTCCCAGCCTGTTTACCTATAATGGTTTGATGATTATTTCCGATGGTCTGGATGCCAAAGTGGGCTCATTGTCAGCGGGACTCAGCCGTTTTATGGCGTGGAAAACGGCTGATGGCAAGGAGGAAGCCTCGCATCTGGTCAGTCAGTTGGAAACCTTCATTAAGGGGATGTTGGATAAAGAAACCCTGCTGGCTT
>JALXCS010000045.1:1934-8430 GCA_026990815.1 Methylomonas sp.
AGACATAATGCCTATTTCCGATAATAGAATTGATATAAACAAAAAATATCCCATACCGGCTTACTTTAAAATGGTAATTCTATCGGCGGCAATTTTTGGCTTTGTCTTAAGGGGATGTTGGATAAAGAAACCCTGCTGGATTTGATTCGCCATTTTATTGTGTTTGAAAAATCTAAAACCGAAGACCCGAAAACGGGTGTGGTGACGATTGAAACGATAAAAAAACTGGCGGCGTATCATCAATATTATGCGGTGAATCGTGCAGTGGAATCGACAATTCGTGCCGTAGGGGCGAACGGCCGTTCGCCCGTACATACAATTATGGAAGACCCTGCCAGTTATGGTCTCGCTGGCGTAAAAAACCAACCCAAAGGCGACCGTAAAGGCGGGGTGGTCTGGCACACCCAAGGCAGTGGCAAGTCGCTGTCGATGGTGTTTTACACAGGAAAAATTGTACTGGCGCTGGATAACCCGACTATTTTGGTGATTACCGACCGCAACGACCTGGATGATCAGTTATTTGATACCTTTGCCGCATCTACCCAGCTTTTGCGACAGGAACCCAAACAGGTCGAAAGCCGTGAGCAGCTGAAAGAATTGCTGCAAGTTGCCTCCGGCGGGGTGATTTTTTCCACGATTCAAAAATTCCAGCCTGAAGAGGGCAATGTGTTTGACACCTTGTCGGAGCGTGAAAATATTGTGGTGATCGCTGATGAAGCTCACCGTACCCAGTATGGTTTTAAGGCAAAGACCATTGATGACAAAGACGAGCAAGGCAATGTGGTGGGTAAAAAGGTAGTATATGGCTTCGCCAAATATATGCGTGATGCCCTGCCCAATGCCACTTATCTTGGTTTTACAGGGACACCGATAGAGAGCACCGATACCAACACACCTGCGGTCTTTGGCAATTATATTGATGTGTACGATATTGCGCAGGCGGTGGAAGATGGGGCAACGGTTCGTATCTATTATGAAAGCCGTTTGGCAAAGGTCAATTTGAGCGATGAAGGCAAGCAGTTAGTTGAGCAACTGGATGATGAACTATCGGGAGAGGATTTAAGCGAAACGCAAAAAGTCAAAGCCAAGTGGACGCAGTTAGAGGCGTTAATTGGCAGTGAAAACCGCATCAAAAATATTGCTCAGGATATTGTCCGCCATTTTGAACAGCGACAGGCGGTATTTGATGGCAAGGGGATGATTGTTTCCATGAGCCGCCGTATTGCGGCTGACTTGTACGCTGAAATTATCAAGATAAAACCGGATTGGCATTCGGATGATCTGGATAAAGGCGTGATTAAAGTGGTGATGACTTCCAGCTCATCGGATGGACCAGAAATCGCCAAACACCATACCACCAAGGCACAAAGAAAAATACTGGCAGACCGCATGAAGCACCCTGATGATGAACTGAAACTGGTGATTGTGCGGGATATGTGGCTCACTGGTTTTGATGCCCCCAGTCTGCACACGCTGTATATTGATAAGCCAATGAAAGGGCATAACTTGATGCAGGCGATTGCGCGGGTGAATCGGGTTTATAAAGACAAGCCCGGTGGTTTGATTGTGGACTATCTTGGGATTGCTTCTGATCTGAAAAAAGCCTTGTCTTTTTATTCGGATGCCGGTGGAAAAGGTGACCCCACTATTTTACAGGAGCAAGCTGTTGAGTTGATGCTGGAAAAACTGGAAGTGGTTACTCAGTTGTTTCATGGCTTTGCCTATGAAGATTATTTTGCCGCAGATACCGCCCAAAAGCTGTCGCTGATTCTGGCGGCAGAAGATCATATTTTGGGCTTGGAAGATGGTAAAAAACGCTTTGTGAACGAAGTTACCGCTTTATCCAAAGCCTTTGCTATCGCCATTCCACACGAAGAGGCAATGGATGTTAAAGATGAAGTTGCCTTTTTTCAGGCGGTAAAAGCCCGTTTGGTCAAGTTTGATGCCACGGGAGCAGGGCAAAGTGACGAGGAAACAGAAACGACTATTCGGCAGGTGATCGATCAGGCATTGGTGTCTGAGCAGGTGATTGACGTCTTTGATGCGGCAGGGATTAAAAAACCGGATATTTCTATTTTGTCCGAAGAGTTCTTGCTGGAAATTAAAGACATGGAGCATAAAAATGTTGCGATGGAAGTGCTAAAGAAACTGCTCAATGATGAACTAAAATCCCGCGCCAGAAAAAATTTGGTGAAAAGCAAATCGCTGATGGAAATGCTAGAGAATGCCATTAAGAATTATTATAACAAGGTGTTGACGGCTGCCGAGGTGATGGATGAGCTGATTAAGTTAAGCAAGGAAATTGTGAGCATGGATGATGAAGCGGGTGAACTTGGCTTAAGCGAATTTGAGTATGCCTTTTATACCGCAGTCGCAGACAATGACAGTGCCAGAGAACTGATGCAGCATGATAAGTTAAGAGAACTCGCTGTGGTTTTGACAGAGCGTGTAAGGCAAAACGCTTCAATCGACTGGACAATAAAAGAGAGTGTGCGAGCTAAGCTTAAAGTAATTATCAAGCGCACACTCAGGCAATATGGCTACCCACCTGATATGCAAAAACTGGCAACAGAAACGGTGCTGAAACAGGCAGAGCTGATTGCCAATGAGTTTTCTGCAGTAGCATGAGGAGGACTCAAAGGGCTATAGGAGGTTGAAAATTATTTCTGATTTTTGAGTTTTATACCAATCCCTATAAGTTTCCTTAAATCCTTCTCCTGATAGAGAAGGTTTGGATGATGAGAGTAAATAGGGTTACTTCTTGGGATTGGTATTATTCCGCTGGTGATGTAATAGGTATAAAATACAAGCTACTAAACAGTTTGTTTTTAAAATGACAGAAACAGAAAGTATTTGACTTGATAAATGGTTATGGGCGGCACGTTTTTTCAAAACCCGAAAACTAGCGGCAGATGCTGTGACCGGCGGAAAAGTTCACTTGAATGGGCAGCGTACCAAGCCGGGTAAAGAGGTTAAGTCGGGTTCAAAAATATTTATCAGCAAGGATAAATATACCTGGGATATTACCGTTATCGGAATTAATCAACAACGGCGTCCTGCGAAAGAAGCTGTGTTGCTTTATGAAGAGTCGGCTGAAAGTCATCAAAAACGCCAGGAACAGATTATTTTGCAAAAGCAGGAAAGGGAATTATTTGATCCACAACGGGAGCGCCGACCCAATAAAAAGCAAAGGCGCCAGATTCATCGCTTCAAAAAAAGTTGATTTTCTTATGCTTACAAACAGGTTGGTGGTTTGGGAATGCCGGCAATTTTACAGGAAAATTTTAAAGGCCCTTCAGGGAAAAGCCGATGCAGATACCGACTGTTACCAATTTCTTCGCCAAACGTATGGCGTACCGCTTTGACAAAAACTCTGGCATTTGGCAAGTGTTGATATTGTAGATAATAATTGCGAATAAATCGTACGATTTCCCAATGGGCTTCAGTCATGTCAATGGCATTGGCTTTGGCAATTTCCAAAGCTATATCTTCACTCCAATCATTCAGGTTCTGTAGAAAACCTTCCTCAGTTTGTGCTAATAATTGATATTTAGTACTCATTCTTTACCATGATTGAATTAATGAATGTTTGATTGTTAATTCAACAAAATCTGGGTAATCAATGACTGAGATACCTTCCAATAATTCTTCAGGAAAAATTCCCCGTGCTTGCAAATCTGTAGTTAATGCGGCGAGGTCACACTTTTTTTGCAGCTCACAAAGTCTTTCACTTAAAGTGCCATCACGTAAAAGTTCTTGAACTGCGCTACGGATGAACAAGACTGAATCGCCTGCATCTATTCTTTCCAGAACGGAAGATTGTATAGGGGATTTTGCAATGATGTGCAGCAAGCTTATTCCGAGTGGCTAAGTTTAAGGCCAATAATGCCAGCAACGACAAATGTAATAGAAACAAGCCGAAACCAGTCAGTAGATTCTTTGAACAGGAAAATACCTGCAACTGCTGTTCCCGCTGCTCCAATGCCAGTCCAGACTGCATAGGCAGTTCCAAGAGGCAAGGTTTTAATCGAAAGCATCAACAGGTAAAAACTGGCTCCGCCTGAAATGCAAGTGATGACGCTGGGCCAAAGCTTAGTGAATCCTTCATTGTATTTCAAACTCAAAGCAAAAATTATTTCGGAAGCACCAGCAACAAACAAAAAAAGCCATGCCATTTTTAATATTTTCCAGCAGTTTAAGATTTTTCTTCTAAAATTACATTCAAATGAATAGTATTCATTCAAAAAAAATCTGATATTTTATCGGTTATTAGTTTTTTGACTCAAAGAAAATTATACGCAAGCGGATAACATCGACATAATTTAAGATGAAAGAACCTTCTTATTCCATCTCTAATCCCAGGGAGATTCTCCATAATTTAGTATTATTATGGAAAAACAAATGTTTTTTGAACGCAAATTTTGGTGATCATGAGTCATTTATAACAACGATTATCGGCGTTGATCCTAAAAAAAAGAATTTGTTTCTAGATATTGCGCCAAAAGAATATTTAAACAAAAAATTATTGTTATCCCCTGATGTTATGTTTAGAACGGAATATTCAGGGATCAAAGCAGTTATCCCCGGTAATAAAATAACCAAAACCACTTTGTCTGGACAGCAGGTTTTTAAGTTGCCGATCCCTGCAAATATGATTTGGCGGGAAAGAAGACAATTTTATCGCGTAAAATCGCCGCTTTCTCATCCCGCACATTGCCAATTTGTTCTGGATGATGAAAATGAAACAAATGTGCAGCTGGATGTGCATGATATCAGTTTATCAGGAATGGCCCTGGTTTTTGATGACCATGATTGGTCAGAAACTTTAGTCCCAGAAACAGTGTTTGAAAATTGCAAAATATTACTTCCGGGTCTTGGCGAGGGACATGCTGAAGGCTATATTGGCTTCAAAATTTGTTACCAGACTCCGCTCAACCCAGAAAAACCGGATAAAACCAAAAAAATCGGTTGTCAGTTTACGAGAATTTCACCTGCTTTCGAGTCAATTTTGCAGCGTTATATGCAAAATGTTGAAAGGGAGAACAAGAAGAAAACATGAGGCCGTCCCTGGTCTCTGAAATATTTAAAGGAGGAATAAGTGCTAATTCTGAGTGTTACCAGCTTAAGTAAAGTCCGCCATTAGCTCGGCCAATTCGAATGCCTGAGCGACCATAACCATAACCGTGGCGGTCGTAATTATGGTAATCATCTCGATACTTTTTATAGGCAACTCGTCGATTATGTTTATATTTGTAAATACGTTTATTGGCTTTACGTTGCTTTTTTTGTAAGATTCTTCTCTCTCTGTCAGAAAACCAGCCGTCACGTAAAAAACGATTTTCCAGTTCGGCAATTTCTTCTTGCTCGCAACGTAATTTTTCGATCTCCCTTGGCGTCAGTACACCCTTATAAATGCCGTCTTCAATTCTTCTTTGTTGGCGATGTTGTCTGTGATGGAACTGTTCATCATATCCTTCATTATAGTCATCGTCATCATAATACCAATCACGGGCATACGTGTTCGTGGTAATTAATAAACTAACCGCAGCCAACAATAACATTAACTTTTTCATGATTTGCTCCTGTTGATTATTGTTGGCTACAGCTTACTAAATTGATCTGAATTTATGCTGAACTGGCTTGTGATAAAATTCTGGTATGAAATCAAATGAAATATCCAGCACTGAAAATCCTGTTTATACGGTTTCTCAATTAAACAGAGAAGTTAAAGAGCTCCTCAATCTTCATTTTTTGAACATTTTGGTTGAAGGCGAAATTTCCAATTTAAGTACTCCTTCATCGGGACATATTTATTTTTCTTTAAAAGATTCAAAATCCCAGATTCGCTGTGCCATGTTTTGTTCTCAACAACGGAATTTAGGCTTTGTACCTGAAAATGGCCAGCAAGTATTAATCAAAGCGCAGGTTAGTTTGTATGAACCAAGAGGCGATTTCCAACTCATTGTCCAGGCAATGGAGGAAGCGGGCGATGGGGCTTTGCGTCGGGCTTTTGAGAAATTGAAGAAAAAATTGGCTGCAGAGGGTTTGTTTGATTCAGAAAGGAAAAAGCAAGCGCCATATTTGCCCAATGCTGTTGGGGTAATTACTTCCCCTACCGGAGCGGCAATCAGGGATATATTATCTGTTTTGCATCGGCGTTTTGCTTTTATTCCCGTGATTATTTATCCAGTAGCCGTACAAGGGGAAAATGCAAAATACGAAATAGTAGAAGCGTTAGAAACGGCGAATGCCAGAAAAGAATGTGATGTCATAATACTTGCCCGTGGCGGTGGATCTTTGGAGGATTTGTGGGCATTCAATGAAGAAAGCGTGGCCAGAGCCATCGATGCCAGTGAAATTCCAGTGATTTCAGGGGTCGGTCATGAGGTGGATTTTACCATTGCAGATTTTGTAGCCGATTTTCGTGCACCAACGCCGTCCGCTGCTGCAGAACATTGCACGCCTGAATCTCAGGAGCTATTACAATATTTTAAGT
>JALXCS010000046.1 GCA_026990815.1 Methylomonas sp.
TTCTATTCAGATGTCGTATTAAAACTTTCTTCCTTCAATTGATAAATTGGCATTTTGAAAAGATTTATAACCATACATTCTCCCCAGAAATTCCAGCAGGATTCACTTTGGATAGAATTTGGAAAATATTTTAAACTGAATAGTAATTCAATTATTATTCAAAAAAACAATGTGATCTATTTATTTTTGGTCATTCAGCTATTTTTCGGAAATATTTTTTTACCACTTTCCAATTTAATTAACCATCGGGGAACATTCTCAGCGTACTCGGCCCACAGGGAAGGAAACTGCTCTGATAAAACAACTTCTTCATAATGGGTAACACGCCAATGAAATATACAAGTGGCAAAAACAAGATAAAGAGTTATTAATGGAGAGCAGTAAGTAAGCGCCCAGCCTGAGATAATCAGCAAAACGCCAAAAAACATAGGATTTCTTGAATAGCGGTATAAACCAACTGTCACTAAATATTGAGGGGGAGACCAAGGTGCCAGCGTCCCTTTACCAGACAAATAAAAGTCCCGAACACAATAAAGTAATATCACTACCCCTATCCCGAGAACAGCCAACCCCGGTTTCCAAAGCATGCGACTCCAGGGGTCAAAAGTGGATATCGCCCATGGAATCAGGAATGCAAAAACACCCGGTAACAAAAGAAAAGCCGATACAGCTTTCAATAACACTTAATGCTCCTAGGCCAAACAATACTGAGTGTTTTTATACTCTTTTCAGGATCAAATTGTCAAAGGCTATTTCAGATACGACATCCAAAGTTATGACTCACAATAGCCAATATTTTCGACCCATTTGATCAGTTTCGTTGCCTGTTGAAAATTTTCAACTAAAAACGGTCAATTTGGCCGCTTTGAATTTATGCCCAGCGGTCAAAATGGCCGAAATATTCAAATACTCAAAACAATAATCTCTAACATTCATTGACTTATATGTTGGCCCACTTTTCGCTAAGCTAATGATTACAAGCCGCTCATCAAAGAGCATATTCATTCGTTGAAGTAAGGAGGAAAGGTATGAAAAATCCACTAATTATAATAATTGGCGGTCTTTTGCTTGTTATTTTCATTACGCAGGTTGTAATGTTTTACACAATCCATGAAAAGCTTGATCAAAGATTCGCCTTGGAAAAAGAATTGAATCTATCTAGCCATCAAGGTTCCAACACATGGGAAGAAGATGCTAACAACTGGAATCCTTACCAAGAGCTGCTACAGATGCGAAACCGAATGGAACAAATCTTTAATGAATCAATTTCAAAGTTTCATAATAATTCCAATGCGACCCCTTTACCACAAATAGCGGCTATTGATTTTAAGGATGAGGTAGATCGTTATGTTGTCACGGTTGATGTTCCTGGCGCAGATGAGTCTGCAATTGATGTGGCACTTAATGGTAGAAAATTGAACATATCTATCAAAGTGGAAGGGGAAAGTGACAATAGCTCTCAACTTCTTGAAGAATTTAAAGGTGAATTTTATCGCAGCTTAACCTTACCGGGGGAGGTAAATAAAGAAAAGATGAAAACAGTGTATAACAAGGGGATACTGACAATCATTCTTCCAAAGAAATAAATTAGTGATCCTTTTATCTAAATGCTAATAATTTATTCAACATCAGGAGATAAACAATGGCTACCAAGAAAAAAGAAGTTAAAAAAATGACTCAATCTACAGCTAACAAAACTTCAACCGAGAATGACGATATCGAGCTATATCAAAGTATGATTGCCGAAGCGGCCTATTATAAAGCAGAGAGCAGAGGGTTTACGCCAGGACATGAGGCTGAAGACTGGCTTGAGGCTGAACAAGAAATTATGAGTAGTCTACAAAAACCCATAATTTCTGAAGGCGCCTTCATTGACAAATAAAATCATTGGCTGACCGGGGAGTTTCAACAAAAACTTGTCACTAGAAGTCGTGCTTAGTGCAAACACTTCCAAAAGTATTGAAAAATGATTTAACTTAGAAAAATCAGTTGAGGGCGGAATTGTAACTCAAGATATTGTTTTTACATTGTTTTAAAAAAATCCTAGATACACCCTATAGATTAGTCGGGCGATTTTTTGAAGTACTGTGGAATCAAGAGCTGATACTAGAAATTGTGAACAACTGATTTTTCTAGGCTTAATTAATTGACATCAGCAAAGAGGGATTAATGAATAAAGCTTCATTTCTAGAAAAAAAACACCTGATTGAAGAAATCGTTCTTTTCATAGTACTGATTTTATCACTTGTGGGTATGGGGATTACGGATTTTTCCTCTAATGAAAGCCATCGATACTGGACTTTGATGATAATTTTCTATGCTCTTGCCAGCATCGGCTTAGGTTGGTCTAGAACGAAAAACCCTGAGAAGATCTTTAAGGAATTAATTGTTCAGCAGCTTATTCATTGGGGGGCAACCTTACTTACGGTATCAGGAGTCTATCTTTTACTCCATACCGGTCGTTTGAACTATGAAAGCACAGGACTTATTGTTGAGCTTATTCTAGGTTTTTCACTATTTCTGAACGGTCGTAATCTGGGTTGGCGTTGTAGTCTGCTTGGTCTGTTAGTAGGCTGCACCGCAATTGTTGCCGCCTATGTCGAAGAATACATCTGGGTGATTTTGTTGGTTGCTTTATGTCTGGCAGTTATCGCCTTTTTTTGGGAAAAGCATCGTCTTAAAAAAACTTAGATTCAACTTATAACTGCAAAACCAAACAGGAGAGAAGTTATGAAATATCAATATATTCGTTTTTTTGACGAAATTGGAATTGATGATATTCCACAAGTGGGGGGTAAAAACGCTTCATTAGGAGAAATGTATCAAAAGCTAATGCCTGAGGGTGTGAAAGTACCTAATGGTTTTGCTATTACCGCCCAAGCTTATCGTTATGTTCTTGATCAAAATAATGCTTGGGATGCCTTGCGGGAAACCATGGCCGATTTGGACCCGAGGGATGTCACTCAGTTAGCTATCCGCGGAAAAAAAGCTCGTGACATCATCTATTCCGCCGAATTGCCAGATGATCTAAAAACTGAAATTATTACTGCCTATCAACAATTAAAGCAGGAGTATGGAGACACTTTAAGTTTGGCAGTACGCAGTTCAGCAACAGCTGAAGATTTACCTACAGCAAGCTTTGCCGGGCAACAGGATACCTATCTAAACATTCATGGTGACGAAGTATTACTGGATGCCTGCCGACGTTGTTTTGCCAGTCTGTTCACTGATCGTGCCATTCATTACCGGATAGATCAGGGCTTTGATCATTTTGATGTCGCCTTATCCATTGGCATAATGAAAATGGTGCGTTCAGATTTGGCGACCAGCGGCGTGATGTTTTCTCTGGATACCGAATCCGGTTTTCGTGATGCCGTGTTTATTACTGCGGCATATGGCCTGGGAGAAAATGTTGTCCAAGGTGCGGTCGAACCTGATGAGTTTTATGTGCATAAACCTACTTTTGAAAAAGGTTATCGTTGTGTGCTGCGAAGAGTTCTGGGCTCCAAAAAGATCAAAATGATCTATCAGGAAGGTGATACGCGTGAAGCCACAGGCAATATACCGACACCTAAAACGGATCAAGAGCGTTTTTGTATTTCGGATGAAGAGGCTTTAACGCTGGCTGATTATGCGATTAAAGTAGAGCATTTATATAGCAAAAAAGTAGGACATGATCGGCCTATGGATATGGAATGGGCAAAAGATGGCTTGGATGGTCAACTCTATATGGTGCAGGCGCGTCCGGAAACCGTCGCCTCACAAAAACACGGCACCATTTTAGAAGAATTTCGTTTAAAAGAACAAGGTGACGTTTTGTGTACGGGTCATTCTGTGGGGGCAAAAATCGCCACAGGTCCCGCCCATATTATCAGCAGTACCAAACATTTGGCTGAATTTAAACCCGGCGAAGTTTTAGTTGCCGACACCACAACTCCTGACTGGGAACCGATTATGAAGATAGCGGCCGCTATTGTCACAAATCGCGGTGGACGTACCTGCCATGCAGCTATTGTCGCCCGCGAACTGGGCATTCCAGCCGTAGTTGGGTGTGACAATGCAACGGAAGTGATTGATGATAGTGAAATGATCACCGTATCTTGCGCTGAAGGAGATGTCGGCAGAATCTATCATGGAGCGCTGGATTTCGAAGTCATTCGTACTAACCTGGCCAATATGGCTCACCCAAAAACCAAGGTAATGCTGAATTTGGGCAACCCGGAACTCGCTTTTAAAACCAGCTTCTTACCTTGTGATGGAGTCGGTCTGGCTCGGATGGAATTTATTATTAATGAATATATCAAGGTGCATCCATTAGCCCTACTGCACCCGGAAAAAGTTGAAAACAGTGTAGAAAAAGACACCATCAATAATCTGGTTAAAAATGACCCAAGTCCGGCAGACTATTTTATTCGACGTTTATCAGAAGGCGTTGGCACAATTGCCGCCGCATTTTATCCCAAGCCCGTTGTGGTCCGAATGTCTGATTTCAAAAGCAATGAATATGCGTCTTTAATCGGTGGTCGAGTATTTGAGCCAGCCGAAGACAACCCCATGCTTGGTTTTCGCGGCGCATCCCGCTATACCCACCCTGCTTACGAACAAGGCTTTGCCCTGGAATGTGCGGCGATGAAACGGGTTCGGGAAGAAATGGGATTAACTAATGTGATTTTAATGATCCCTTTCTGTCGCCGTGTTGAAGAAGGCGAGCGGGTACTACAGAAAATGGCTGAATTGGGACTAAAACAAGGTGAAAAAGATCTTGAAATCTATGTGATGTGTGAAATCCCAAATAATGTCATTCAAATCGATGCTTTTGCCAAACTGTTTGATGGCTTTTCCATCGGCTCCAATGATCTGACGCAATTGACACTGGGGGTTGATAGGGATTCAGAAATAGTGTCTTTTGATTTTGATGAGCGTGATCCCGGGGTTAAAGAAATGATCCGGCTTGCCGTTGAGGGCGTAAAACGAAATAACCGTCATTCAGGTATCTGTGGACAAGCGCCTTCGGATTATCCGGAAATCGCCGAATTTTTGGTTGAATTGGGGATCGATTCCATCAGTTTAAATCCGGATACCGTGATAAAAACCACCTTGCATATCCTGGAGGTTGAGAAGCGTCTTTCAAACTAAAACAGCTTGCAGGCCACTGCCATTAAGTTAATGACGATTCGTGGATTCGTAGGTCGGGTTAAGCTATCGCTAACCCGCCCTACAAAAGGGAAACAACATTTGAGGTGATTAATATGCTGGAAATATTACCGGAAACCGATGACAACACATTAATTGTGAAAGCATCAGCAAAGCTTACCACTCATGATTACGAGGAAATTTTTATTCCTCAACTGAATCAACGTTTAAATAAACTTGGAAAAATCAAAGTCGTAATGTCTTTTGATGACGATTTTAATGGCTGGGAAGCCGGTGCTGCCTGGGATGATTTTATTTTTGGTGTGCAGCATCGCCATGATTTTGAAAAAGTAGCAGTCGTGGCTCAACAACAATGGTTACAATGGGCCACTAAAATCGGATCCTATTTTATGGATGGCCAAGTTACAACCTATACACCTGATCAGTTTCAGGATGCGGTAAATTGGGTTAAACAATAAAATTCTCAGGAGAACGCAATGGGTAGAATGGGTGAGTTACTTCAACAATCGGCAAAAACACGACAACGGTTACTGAAAGACTATCCAAGTGAGACCAAGTCATTTTTAAATTTTCTGCATAAAACTGAAGCAGGCGTTGCACTTAGCCAACGACAGAAAGAATTAATTAATGTTGCTCTAGCCGTTGCCGCACAATGTGATCGCTGCATCGCCATACATGTCAAAAGTGCCATTAAATATGGCGCTACCAGAGATGAAATAGTCGAGTCTGCTTTTATGGCAGTCATTATGCATGGTGGTCCAGCCTATATGTATATGACTTCACTTTTCGAAGCATTGGATGAATTTTTACCTGACAGGAAGGAGAAAGCTGATGGAGCGTGAACAAGTCCATAAAATGCTGCGTGACATGCTTCGTGCCCGAGCGTTCGAAGAACGGGCGGCTGAAGAATACAGTAAGGGAAGTTTTGCCGGTTTTTTGCATCTGTATCCTGGAGAAGAGGCAGTCGCGGTGGGCGTTATTCATGCTACTGAACCAGCAGACTATATTGTAACCACCTATCGAGAACATGTTCATGCCCTGGTTCGTGGAACCCCCTCTAAAGCAATTATGGCCGAATTATTTGGCCGTCGGGATGGCATCTGCAAAGGCATGGGCGGGTCGATGCATTTATTTGATGCAGAGCGCCGGTTTATGGGGGGCTATGCCATTGTTGGAGAAACCTATCCCATTGCCATTGGTGTCGGTTATGCCATCTTGTTACGCAATTTGCCGGAAGCTGTAATCTGTTTTTTTGGTGATGGGGCTGTCAACCAGGGCACTTTTCATGAGTCTCTCAATATGGCAGCACTATGGCGATTGCCGGTGTTATTTGTGTGCGAAAACAATCATTATCAAATTGGCACAGAAATCCATCGTCATTCTGCGCAGACTGACGTATACAAACGCGCATCAGCCTACAATATTCCTTCTGAAAAAATTAACGGCATGGATGTATTGTCTGTTTACAGTACAACTGAGCGCTTACTTAAACAGATTCGAAATGGCGGTGGTCCTTATTTGTTAGAGCTTGAAACTTACCGTTTTCGGGGGCATTCCATGGCAGACCCAGGAACTTATCGACCCTCGGTTGAAGTGCACTCATTCACCAGCCAGGATCCTATTTCCATTGCCGCACATGAACTGGAGTCCAGTTATCCCACCGCTGAAGAAATTGCCAAAGTTGGGCCTGACTGCATTACCCAATTAACAGAACAAGCTCAACAAACCGGACATTTACTTGAACAGGATTTGGAACTAATAAAAAAAGACATCGAAAACGAAATCGATGCTGCAGTGGATTTTGCCATGAACAGCCCCGAACCGACGATGGATGAATGCTGGTTATGTTTTCAGAATAATCAACGGGCTGAAACGCTACTTTAGGAGTGAGTGATTATGCACGAAGAAATTTTATATTGGCAAGCTTTGAACCGTGCGCTGGATATTGCCATGGCAAAAGATTCCTCGGTATTCATATTAGGGGAGGATGTCGGACTGTTTGGTGGTACTTACCGGGTTACCGAAGGTCTTTATTCCAAATATGGCGAAGCAAGAGTGCGTGACACGCCCATTTCGGAAAATAGTTTTACGGGCTTAGGTGTCGGTGCGGCAATGATCGGCATGCGGCCTGTCGTTGAAATCATGACGGTGAATTTCGCCTTGTTAGCGCTTGATGCGATCATCAATATGGCGGCTAAAATCCCTTTTATGTCGGGCGGACAATACGCCATGCCGTTGGTCATCCGCATGCCAGGCGGGGTGGCCAAACAGCTTGCCGCTCAACATTCACAGCGTTTGGAACACACCATGATGAATGTTCCGGGGTTAAGAATTGCCGTTCCATCCACTCCGCAAGATGCCTTTTGGCAGTTCTCTCAGGCAATAGAAAGTGATGATCCGATTATCTTGCTGGAACATGAATTGCTCTATTTCACCAAGGGTGTTTTGGATTCAAGTATTGAAGCGTTACCCATGCATAAAGCCCAGGTTCGCCGCAAAGGAAAGCACCTGACCATTATCAGTTACTCCAAACATGCCTTGGTCAGTTTGCAGGCAGCCGAGCAATTGGCCCAGCAAGGTATTGATACGGAAGTCATTGATTTACGAAGTCTTAGCCCGATTGACTGGGAAACCTGTATAGAATCAATACAACGGACCCATCGATTGATTGTCGTTGAAGAGGACTGTAAATTTGCCGGCGCTGGCGCTGAAATCGTCTCGGAATTAACCGAACGCTGTTTTTTTGAATTAGATGAAGCCCCGATTCGAGTTGCCGGCATGAACATCCCTACGCCCTTTAACGCCAAACTGGAAGCCGCCAGCATTCCGCAAGTCGAAGATATTGTTGCGGCGGCTCAAGGTTTTCGTTTGCCATCCTGAACTAGCTTCGAGAGATCAACCATGAAATACGAAATTACTCTTCCTGTATTATCCGACACCATGACCTCGGGTCGATTAGCGCGCTGGTTGAAACAACCGGGTGATAAAATTGAAAAAGGCGATGTGATCGCCGAAATGGAATCCGACAAAGCGATTATGGAAGTGGAAGCTTTCCATAGTGGTTATTTAATGGGCCCTTTGGCTCCGGTAGATACCGATATTCCTGTTGGACAGGTTATTGGTTATATTGCTGATGAACAAGAAGCGCAAAATACCAGTTATCCATCAGAAAACCAGGATGAAGAAAAAACAGAGGAAACCGTTGAAACGAATACCGACAAAGCAGAAAAGGTTACAAATCAAAGTATCTCAGAACCACCCATTGTTAATCC
>JALXCS010000047.1 GCA_026990815.1 Methylomonas sp.
GACCAGGGTGGCAATTTGTGCGGTAGCCTCACGCGAACTTTCCGCCAGACGTTGCACCTCATCTGCAACTACCGCGAAACCACGTCCGGCTTCACCCGCGGAAGCAGCGTGCATACTGGCGTTAAGTGCTAAAATATGGGTCCGTTCAGCAATGGTGTTAATCAGATTGACAGCACTGCTAATTTCCTGGGACCGCTCTCCCAGTCGTTTAATCCTTTTTTCAGTTTCACGAATGGTGTCTCTGGTATCATTGATACCCTGAACAGTCTCATTTACAGTGGTAAATGCCTTGTCTGTCGCTTCAATCGCCTGTTCCGCTGTCTGGTTGGAAGTTTCGGTCAGTTTGGCAACTTCACGCATACTTTCTATTGTTTGTTGCAAGATCAGGCTTGCATTGTCAACTACTCTTTGTTCTTCTGCAGCTAATTGAGTCACCAAATCAGACTGTTCTTTTACCGCAACTGATGTTACCGACACATCATCTGAAACTAGATTAACCTGTTTGAGAACTTTGGTCATTTCTGACGTCATCAGGTTAAGCGCATCTGCAACCGAACCGGTGACATCTTCTGTTACTGTTGCTTTTACAGTAAGGTCTCTCTGGGATAAAGCTGCGACAGTTTGCAGCAGTCCGATAATTGAAGCATTCAAGGTTTTTGATTCTTTTTCCGCTGCACGCAAATTCTCCAAACGTTCGGCGAGGAGTGGATTTACAGCATAACGTATCGCTAAATAGCTGAGTAAAATCCCTGCCAGTAATGCAAGTATTGATAGTGTTGTCAGGGTTTTTAATGCTGTCTGTTCATGCTGTTCTGTAGCGCTGGCTGTTACCTGAGAGAATACTTCGATTTTGGTTAATGAATTTTCCAGTGCTTTGTCCAACTGGTCTTGCTTGGTTTCCAGTTTGTTTGCCATCGACTTGGCATCACGGATTTTATGTGCGGCGAGTAAACCAAAGATTTGATCTGCAAGAGAAGCATAGTCTTGATGCTCTTGTTCAATAACCTTGAGTTGGTTAATTGTCTGGGTGAATTTATTTATTTGATTCTGGTTGCTTGCAGATTTAGCTGCCTTTGCCAAGCTTTGCTTTAAGTCATTAATTTTTTTCTTAAATTTAGGGGTCTGTTGTTGAAAGTCCGTCACTTGTTCATCGAACAAAGCTTTTGCACTGGTTTCTGTTTTCATGTTTTCCCCGAGACGAAAAGCGCGTTCGAAATCAATTGCTTGCTCAAATTGTATTCGAGACAAGTCAGATAGCTTGTTGAGCACAGGAAGATCTTGTTCGGCAATGGCTTTTAATTCCTTTCCAGTTTTTCTCAGCGAGGTGGTAGATAATATGGCAACCGTCAGCAGTAGTAATAAAAGTACTGTGACGATAGTGATAATCCATCCTGTGATAGATAGGTTTTTAAAAAAATTCATGAGTTATTCTCTTGATTTCGTTTCAGATAAAAGTAATTGCTGGAACAATAAAGTCATGGCCGTGAATGCAGGAGATCAATTAATTTGCCGGGTAGCGAAATGACTAGGCGCTGCCAGTATTTAAAGCCCGAGTTGTCATCAAGCCACCAGTTGTTTGCTTAGAGATATTAAATAAGGTTCCAAATCAAGATCAATCCATATTCGCTGCTGGTAGCTGTAGGCATTGATAACAAATTGTTTTGCCGTATTTGCAATCGGCGGCAACTCAGCTTCGTGACGCTCGGTAGAAACTGGTTGCGGCAGGCCTATTATTATGACTGCAGCTGCTTTGACATCACTGCCAATTACCAGCATGTTATAGTCATTTTGAACAGTGTTTATTGTATCAGTATTATCTTCAATACCGAGCAGGCTGCTAAGATTAACTACCGGCACTAAATTTCCACGTAGATTAATCAAGCCGGTAAGCCAGGCCGGAGCATTTGGCAGCGGAAATATCTGTTGGATATCCATCACCTCACAAACCATGTCTGGCGGTGTTAGCAGGCCAATTGCACCCAGTTCAAATCCGTACCGAGTTTGTTCAACAGCGCTGCTTTTGGTTTTACTGTTGCCGTTTTCTATGGTATCGGGTTGAAGCCGGTTCAGCGCTTCGCTTGGCTTTAATAAAGGCGGATCTGCTTTCATGGACAGTTTATTGGTATTCAGTTGCTGCTGGTATTATCAATTCCTTGTAACTGATCAACTCAAATTGTTGATTTGTTCAATAATTTGTTCTGCAGAAAAGGGTTTGGTGATATATGCCTTACCGCCTTGCATTTGGCCCCAAACCTTGTCAGCCTCTTTGTCTTTGCTGGAAACAAAGACAACGGGAATGTTTTTGGTCGCATCATCATCGCGAAGCATTCGGCAGGTGGCGAATCCGTCCAGATCTGGCATGACCACATCCAAAAATATTATATCGGGTTTTAATTGTTTCGCTTTGTCGATTGCCTCCTGACCGCTAATAGCCGTAATGGTCTGATATCCGGCGGTGGCAACAATTTCAGTAATTTGATCTAGATGCGCTGGAATATCATCAACCAGCATTACAGTATTTATAGCCATGTCATAGTCCTAATTGATTTGTTGTTAAAGGTAACTACTGCTCATGAGTTATCATTTTCAGAAGCCAAAGGAGATTGATTTTTTTTATTGAATTTTTCCAGCCAGCCAAGAACTCTTTTCATGACGTTTTGAAAATTATCCGGTTTTATCGGTTTTGTTAAATAGGTAGTACATCCAGCGACAACCCCTTTGACTTCATCAAGTGGCGAGGTTTTTGCGGTCAGCATGATAATGGGGGTTTTTTTCATTTCCGGTAATTTACGGATCTCAGTGCAGGCCTCGAAACCATCCATTCCTGGTTTTGGCATCATGACATCCATAAAAATTACATCGTATTTTTTATCTTTAATACGTTGTAATGCTTCTTCACCCGAAAAGGAAAAATCAATATTTAATACCCGGTCAACTTTATCCAGTTCAAATTGCACTGCTTTTTGCATTAATTCGCTATCATCGACAACCAAGACCTGATACGCAGATATATTTGAGGTCTGTGCTATATTTTTTGGGGATGCTGTATCTTTCATTGCAGCTATTTTATCTGTCGTCGATTCAGCTTCAGGAATTCCAGGAGAATTGGTTTGGGTAGCTGCCCGTCGTTCATTTTGGTTATTATCGATAGGCGCTGGCGGTGTTTTTGTATCAGTCTTTGTGAAATTAACATCATCCAATACTTTAAATACCCGAGACGGTAACAGCATGCCGATTAAATGGTGTGGGGACTGATCGGTGCCGGCAGAAACAAATGCCGCATCCGGATTGTGATCGCGAAAAATTTGATATTGCTGGTTTCCAGAATTTGACTGGGTATTGACAATGACAATATCTATGTCTTTTGCGTCAGATTCATTTGCTACAAAATATGAACGCTTATCCGGACGGGAGATTTGAAAGATTTTAGTGAATTTGGTGATTTCCTTTTCGTTAAACCCCAATAATTTTACTTTCGCATTTATCTCTGAACTCATTGTATTCTCTTCGCTGCAAAGCCCGCCCGTTAGGTAGGTTGCGAAATAAAATCAATACATTATCCCGCTCAAGAGCTATTGTAACCGGTCATTAATGTTTGTCAAAATGAATAGCGAAAAACTTACATATAAACCTTTGTACACGACAAAAAATTAACCCTGTCAACTCTCGGAGAGGTAAGCGATTGAAAAAAAAGACACGCGTAGATATATCCATGTAGCTCTCTATTGCATCTTTGCGATAGAATACCTTGTTATTTCAATCACTTACCTCATTAATACAAGTTTTTGTCATGTGCAGAGCATATAAACACTTATATAACAATATATTTTGAAGGGCAATGGGCCAAAAACAGGAATCAGGACTTTTTAAAAAAAGATTTCACTAATACTAAAAAACAAGCGGATGACATGCCTGCCGATCCAAAGATCATGCACATCACCATAATTTGATATCTTGCTGCAATGAACGGGGAAACACCTGATAGGATTTGCCCGGTCATCATGCCTGGAAGGGATACCAGGCCAACAGCAAACAATGAATTAATGATTGGAATCAATGATGCGTTAAAAGCAATATTACGTGCCTCATTGAATGACTGGTTTCTGGTTATTTCTGCATTTAAGCGTTCGGCGGCCAGGCTGATCGAATTCATTGAGTTGGCAAAAATCATTCCGGCGAGCGGAATCAGAAATCGGGGGGAATACCAGGGCTGGATATTTAAAACTACGACAATAACCAGGAACAAGGTACTGCCACCGCCTAATAACACAGCTAAAACTGCATGTTTGAAAAGATATTTTCGATTTACTGGAAGATTATTCAGGGCAATCCAACTGGAAAAAAGCACCATAATCACCAGTACTCCAGAAATAACCCAGATTGAATCAGACGAAAAAATAAAAGCTAGGAAGTAGCCAATCAGGAGTAATTGGGTCAGCATTCTTATCAGTGCATAAATTGCCTGGCGAAAATGTAGACGCCAATAAAAAATGATGCCAAGGACCATAAATGCCGGAATAAAAGCAAGCGCCAAATGTTCGGCAGAAATGATCTGAATGCTGGTGTTCATAGCATCATGTGCTTTAAGATTATCACAAATCGATTTTTGACCACACTGGAGTAATGTCGGCCGGTAGCGGCGCCAGGCGTCCCAATTCGACCCAGACGTTCGTAGGGGAGTGGAAATCAGAACCAATCGATCCTGATAAATCAAAATCACGGGCATATTTTGCGGAGATAATAATATCCTGTTCTGTACTTCGGCCGGTAACAACTTCAATAGCTTCACCACCCATTTCCTTGAATGCAATAAGCAAGCGTCTGATCCAGCTGGCAGTTAATTTATAACGTAAGGGGTGTGCCAGTACGGCTACGCCGCCGGAGTTTTTGATCCAGGAAATGGCTGATTCAAGTTCGGCCCATTGTATTGACACATAAGCTGATTTTCCTTGGCCTAGATATGTATCGAAAGCTTGTTGATGGCTGGTTACATGCTGATTGGCGACTAAAAAATCAGCAAAATGGGTACGGGTTATCATGCTTTTCCCGGCCGCTTTGGTGATGGCATCATAAGCGCCAGCAATATTTTTTTTGGTTAGTTTTTCAGCAATTTTTTCAGCTCGCAGCAGTCGTTTTGTTTGAAGTTTTGCTATTCCAGTTTTAAGTTCTGAGCAATCTGGATCAATATTTAAGCCAATGATGTGCAGGGTCTTATTTTTCCAGGTGGTAGACAATTCAATTCCCGGAAGTAAATTGATTCCTGCTATGCGGGCTGCTTGCCGGGCTTCTGCAATTCCTGATGTGGTGTCATGGTCAGTCAATGAGAGAACAGTAACCTGATTTTCTTTAGCGCGGTTTATTACTTCGGTTGGCGTTAAGGTGCCGTCTGAAGCCAGGGAATGGCAGTGCAGGTCATATTTTTCTGGCATTAGTGTTGGTATTCTCCATACAGTTTGGCATACAGGCCATTTTGTTTAATTAAGCTCTGATGAGCGCCTTGTTCACAGATTTGACCATCTTCAAAAACATAAACATGGTCAGCTTGTTTGACTGCACTTAACCGGTGGGCCACAATTATTGTGGTTCGCCCGTTTAGAAAATCTGCAAGTGCTAGGTGCAATGATCTCTCGGTTTCCGCATCCAGCGCTGAGGTTGCTTCGTCCAGGATAACCACACTTGGGTTGGCAATAATCATCCGCGCGATAGCCAGTCGTTGCCTTTGTCCACCTGACATTCTCATGCCATGACGCCCTACAAGGGTATCGAGGCCGTGATCAAGCGTGGCGATAGTGTCTTTGAGTTGAGCAATTTCAAGTGCCTTCCATAATGATTCATCATTGCTTTTTCTGCCCAGCGTCAGGTTTTCGCGAATGGTGTCATTGAACAGGATCGGACTTTGCAGGACAGTCACCACATGCTCTCTTATGACGTCCAGCCCAATTTCATTAATAGGAGCATTATCAAAGTAGATCATGCCCTCATGCATGGGATAAAGGCCGATCAGATTTTGTACCAAAGTTGATTTTCCGCCACCACTGGCACCGACTAGCGCAACTTTTTCACCCGGGTTGATGGTCAGATTGATGCCACTCAGAACTTCACAATCTTCGTTATAGCGAAAATGTAGATTTTCGATGCGTATTCCAACGGTTTTCCCTTTTAGAAAAGGGTTTTTTATATGCGGGTATTGAGGCTCCAATGCCAGCTTATTAAGCCGGTTGATTCGATCCAAAGCAGCCTTGGCGCTATAGTAAGCATATTGAATACCCAGAACCTCTTGAACTGGCGCCATCATAAACCATAAATAACCGAATACTGCCAACATTTCACCAATGCTCAGGTCAGAATAAATTACCATCAACATTGCAGTAGCACGGAAAATATCAAAACCAAACAAGAAAATCAGGAAGCTGGTACGTCCTGCAGCATCACTTTTCCAGGAAAAAGCAATAGAATGGTCTTTGACTGAACGTGCCGATTCGATTAATTGCTGGCAATAATGTTTTTCCCGGTTGCTGGCGCGGATTTGATGGATGGCTTCCAAGGTTTCAGTCAAAGCTTGCTGAAAAACACCAAAAGCAGAATTTTCCTTTGCCTTTAATTCTTTAACCTGCTTGCCGATTATCCGGGTGAAATAGATCACCACCGGATTTAATAACAGAATAAACAAACCAAGCTGCCAGTGCATCCAAAGTAGAATAATTGCAGTTCCAACAATAGTTAAGGAGGCGACCAGAAGTTTACTGGTGGTACTGCCGATAAATTGGTTTAAGGTATCCAGATCGGTGATTAAGTGATTGGCAACAGTTCCGCTACCCAGCGTTTCATATTCAGTCATGGATATTTGTTGCAAACGGTTGATAAGCTGCTTGCGAATACGAAAAATAATATCCTTGGAAATGCTGCTGAATTGGCGTGCCTGAATAATGTTGAAAATTAGGGCTATAATTCTTAATACCAGACTAACAATCAGAATGGTGCCGATATACAGGATTGGTGTATGCCAGTGTTCCGGGAAAAATTGGTTAATGGTGGCAACGGCCTTACCCGGTTTATCCAGTAATACTTCATCCACGAGCATGGGCATTAATAACGGAACTGGTACGCTGACTATTGTCGCAAGAACGGCAATAACGTGGGCCAGAATTAGCTCCCGTTTATGTTCCAGGGCTATTTTATAAATGTATTTCCAGGTGTAAGATGGTGATTTCAGGGACGAATCTGGATTTTTGGTCACGTTAATGAATGATTGGCCGGACTTTATTTGACGAAGTTAAATGAATTTGGGAACAAGCAGGTCGTAAAATTGTGTAAATATAAGTTTATCATAATCGTAAGTTTGTTGATGTTTTCCTCGGCAAACTGGGGGATGACGTTAGCACAGCAAAGGGAATCTTTTTTAAAAGCTGAAAAACTGATAGCTTTAAAGAAAGATAGTCAATTCAGGGAAGTTTTATCTCAATTGCAGGATTATCCGTTATTTCCTTACTTGAAATATAGCTGGCTTATCCGGAATCTGGATGATAATAAGGAAGTTTCCCGGTTTCTGGCAGATTTTGGTCACACCCCCTATGCAAGGCTGTTGAAGAAAAAAAGATTATTTCATCTGGCGAATAACCAACATTGGAAGCAGTTTCTTCATGGTTACTCGAAAAGCCACAATAGGAAATTGCAATGCTATTATCATTGGGCGCTATATAAAACGGGTCAAGTCAAAAAGGCTTTAAAGGGTGCAAAAAAATTGTGGATGTCGGGTTATTCACAGCCTAAGGCCTGCGATAAACTTTTTGTCGAATTGAGAAAAACCGGATATTTAACCCAAAACCGATTCTGGCATCGGTTCAGATTGGCAATGAAAAAAGGTAATTACGGGTTGGCTAGATTTCTTAAAAGAAGTTTATCGGGCGAAAATCAAATAATTGCAGCATTTTGGTTGAAAGTCAGCCAAAATCCAAAACTGGCTGAAGGTGTAAATAGTTGGCCGGTTAAGAAAAAATATCTAGGACCAATTTTTGTTCACGGCATTCGCCGTTTGATTCGTAAAGATTTTGCTTTGGCCTTGAATATTTGGGATAAAAATAAAAACAACATTAAAATTTCCAAAACCGGGCAGCAAGCTATTGAAAAACGGTTGGCCTTGACGCTCGCTTACAGAAAAAATCAAGGTGCATTTTCACGACTAAGTAAAATCGGCAATGACGAAGAAAAAATCAGAGCATGGACAGTACGGTCTGCTTTGACTATTCAGGATTGGCAAAGTGTTAACAAGGCTTTAGGTTTGTTGAAGCCGGCAGAAAAAAACCAGGAACGCTGGAAATATTGGCAGGCGCGTACTTTTAGCCAGTTGGGCAAAAAAAACAAGGCAATCCATTTATTCAAAGAACTCAAAAACAACCGCAGATATTATGG
>JALXCS010000048.1 GCA_026990815.1 Methylomonas sp.
GTCTGCACACCCTTCTCATGTTGTTTCGAGAAAGACTAACAAACTTGCTATTTTATTGAAAGAATTATTTACATCAATTTGTAGCTATACCCTCACTGGAAACCAACATAATATTATTTTCAACAGCCGTTGCAGCAATAATAGCATCGCCCGCCCTCATGTTCGATGAAAGCGCGCACTCTTCCATATAAATTAAGGCTCGGTGTCCAATGTTCTCAGTAAAAGGCAAAACCGAAAAATCAAACTCGCTAATAAAATCTTTCACGTATGGGAGTAAGCCAATAGAAAAGAAAATACCAGCAACAAGAGTTACTTAAGATGAAAACAAAGCAACAGGCAACATCAGTCGCCCATTACCCTTGACGGTCATCGGCTCCTCAGCCTGAGCCATAGAGAGATTATATTATTACCCTTGTAAAAATTCCTTGGGGGTTTTTGGGGGGTGAAACCCTCATAAACTTGCATAGCAAGTCCTGATAGCCTTTAAAGCGTGCATATTGTCGGGTTGAATAATTCGTTCTTCATGAATCACGAGTGTCTGAATTTTACGTCGTTTGGGTCTTTTTTTTCCGGTTAGCCGTGTCGTCTTTGGATGTATCTGTTTGCTCATCCATTTTGCTGGATTTGAATTTAGGCTTGCGTGTTTCTTGCTTAAATTTTTGAATTTCATCTTCAAACTGTTCTATCCGGTCTGACTGCCACTTGACAAGCTCCAGCAGAGCGTCAATTAAAGGTGTTCGCTGCTTCAGGAATTTCTGGTAAGATTGGCTTTATTGGACTCATGCGATGTAGTTTATTACATATTTTTCTTAATTGCCTGTTAATAATGAGAAGTTACAAGTCTTTGAGTTAATTCAAGCGGGTGTAACACAGTGGTTGGAAAAAATGCGAACTACCCACCTGTGACAGGTGGAAAAAAAGCCAGCTCATCGCCATCTTTGACCAGATCCCCTGGTTCTGCATAATCCATATTAATTGCCACTAAAATATTATCCGGGAATTGGATACTTGGATTGGCAATTCTCCAAACCTGTATTGCAGTCATTGGTTCATCAATAGAAACTTGTTCTTCTGATTTTGCCAATGATTCTTTTAAACTGGCAAAGTATTTTACTTTTATGGGCATTTTTTGTTTTCTATCGGGGAAAAAATATATTAATTTCCAGGGAACTAAACTGTACTGCCATTAAGCGATATACCAACCACTTCTGTTGAAACCTGTTTTAGTCGCGGTTGAATACCTATAAAATCACGGCTAAAGCACACTCCTACCAGAACAGAATGCTTATCAAATGGCAGCAGGGCAAAACTAGGCTGAATTATATACAATTTACTTTTCCGATGTTTTATTTCCCTTAGCTCTTGACAACCATTAAGAGTTGAAAAGCTCCTTCTCCAGCGTAAGAAGGCTGGGATGTGGGAAAATTAAAGTTGTTTTGTTACTTGACTTGAAATCTTTCCTCCTCACCCTACCCTCTCCCTTTGGGAAGGGCTTAATGTAATGAAGGTGTCCTTTAGCGCCTTTAGTGAGAGATTTTAACCTCTGTTATGAAAGTTACTTTAGCTTCTCTTTCAGCATTTTATTAACTTCTCCAGGGTTTGCTTTACCCTGTGTAGCTTTCATTACCTGCCCAACAAAAAAACCAAACACCTTGTCTTTGCCGCCCAAATATTGTTCTACCTGAGCCGGATTATCGGCAATGATTTTGTCGATAATCGCCTCAATGGCTCCGGTATCCGTAATTTGTTTCAGACCTTTATCTTCAATGATTTCATCGGCAGTACTTTTGCTTTGCCACATTTCTTCAAATACCTGCTTGGCGATTTTCCCGGAAATGGTGTTGTCGGCGATTCTTTGTAGTAGCCCAGCTAGTCTTTCTGCTTCAATTGGGCTTTCAGAAATTTCAAGGCCGGCTTTATTGAGCGCACCCAACAAAGTCCCTGTTACCCAACTGGTACACTGTTTAGCCTCACAGTTTAAAATTTTTACAACGGCTTCATAGTAATCCGCCATTTCACGCGATGAAGTTAACTGGCTTGCAGTTTCTTCATCCTGGTTGTACTGCTCTATAAAGCGTTGTTTTTTTGCTTCAGGCAGCTCAGGTAATTCAGCCTTGATTTCCTGCTTCAAGGTCTCTTCAACAACAACCGGTAATAAATCGGGGTCTGGAAAATAGCGGTAATCATTTGCCTCTTCCTTACTTCTCATGGAACGGGTTTCATCCTTGTCGGCATCATATAGACGGGTTTCCTGAACAACTTTCCCGCCACTTTCCAAAATATCGATTTGTCGTTCAACCTCAAAATTGATGGCTTTTTCAACAAACTTGAAGGAATTGATGTTCTTTATTTCTGCTCGGGTACCAAATTCCTGCTGACCTTTTGGTCTGACAGAAACATTGGCATCACATCGAAACGAGCCTTCCTGCATATTGCCATCGCATATTTTCAAATACTGCACTAATTCGTGCAGTTTTTTCATATAGGC
>JALXCS010000049.1 GCA_026990815.1 Methylomonas sp.
GCAGAGCACCGTTTTTTAGACAGCCCTGGCAACTCTTGAAAAACCTAGTTACTCCCGACCATCTGTATTAATGGCGAAACTGGCAGGCCTTTAACAAAATATGCCTCCCAATCCGCTTTAATACCCTCATACGCAATTTTTGCGCTTGGCTCATCATCAAATTGAACAAATACGCAACTCCCTGTTCCTGTCAATTTTGCATCTCCGAAAATACCTGCTGCTTTCAATGCCTTATCGACAAGCGGGTATTGTTTCCTGACCACACCCTGACAGTCATTTCGCTGCTGGCCAGCAAGAAAGTCGGCTATTGTGATTGATTTACTGTCTCGTGTCAATGATTCAGATAAAAAAACATCTTTGGTACTGACATGAATATCCGGCCTGATAACCAGAAAATACTTTTGGGGTATTTCTATTTTTTGCAATTTCTCTCCAACACCTTCGGCCCACGCAGTAAATCCATGAATGAACACTGGAACATCGGCTCCCAAACTAATGCCGAGCTCTATTAATTGCCTCTCACCAAACCCCAACTGCCAAAGCTTATTTAATGCCACCAAAGTAGTAGCCGCATCTGAACTCCCCCCTCCCAGGCCTCCACCCATGGGTAAATTTTTTTCGATTTCAATGGTGACACCTCCTTCATAGCCGGCTTCTTTTTTTAATAGTTTAGCGGCTCGAACAACTAAATTATCATCCGTTGCAACATCAGAAATGTCCTGTTTCAATGTTATTAGTCCATTATCATTTTTATTGAATTTCAATCGATCACAAAAATCAATGATTTGAAAAACTGTTTGCAATAAATGGTAACCATCGTTTCTACGACCAGTAATCCGCAACATTAAATTCAACTTTGCAGGAGCAGGCCACCACCAATCCCAGGGGGTATCACATAATAGATCATTTTTATTAATTTCCATTGAATATCCATTGCTCGACGACCAATTTTAATTTGGCCGATTTTTTTTTGATGATTATTTTACGCGGCATCAAATTATTGCCAACTGGAATAAAACTTAAAAAATGAACTTCCCATAATAATTGTTCAAAGCCTTCTTCCAACCTGACAAAATCTCGATCTGGCGCGGGCAATCCCAACACCCAAAACCGCAGCGCTGTCACCGGCACAACGAAACCTAGCTGTTGTTTAATATATGAATCAATATTTGTTGAATAACCAACTTTTCCATCCCCCTGATCTATTACTATCAAGTCAGGAAGTAAAACAATTCTAGCTGATCCTTGTCCCAACGGCCCTGATAAACCAATACTTTCCTTATTTTTTTCATGCACCCAGTCAATATTTGCTGACCACGAGTCACTCGCATTGCTCATAGCTATTCTGCCTTTCAGGCGCCAATGTTCAAGGCCGTGAAGATGCTGATTCTGTGTTGGTAGATATTGGATCTTTTCTATGGAACGGGTAGAACAGCCCGATAGAAACAAAGCAACTGCCATTAAAATATAAAAATGCGGGAATTGCCAAGCAGACTGCCCTGTTATGGGATTCGTTGTGAGACAAGTAAGAAATCGAATACAGTTTTTTGATCTTATGAGGCACATATAACGGAACTACACAGCTAAAAGACCGGAAAAATGCACCGATTTCCTACTATCGCAGTAGAATCATCCATAATCTGACAACCGACTTGCCAAACTTTATTTTAATTCGGGAATACGTTGATATACTTCAAGTAGATATTCATTTTCCAGACTTTCCTCAATTGCCTTTTCAAATAAATCTTTAGCCTTTTGTTTTTTACCTAGTTCCCAATAGACCTCAATTAAATGGGCCGCAATCTCTTCACCTTTGAATTTCTCATAAGCTCTCGTCAAGTATTCCAGGGCTTTTTCCGGATTCCCCAGCTTATACATCAACCAACCATAACTATCCTGAATAACTGGTTCATCAGGTTGTATTTTAATTGCCTTTTCCAAATAAACAGCGGCTTCATCGTAACGGTCTGTCCGGTCAACAAGTGTATATCCCAAGGCATTTAAAGCATTGGCGTCGTTAGGATATTTTTCCAAAATAAATTTTAAATCGGACTCTACAACATCCAGCATATCCAACCGTTCTGCAATTAACGCCCGAGTATAAAGTAAATCCTTTTGATTTGGATGTTCCAGCAATGCTGTCGTCAATAAATCAAACGCTTTCTGATATTGTTTTTGCTTATTAAATAGCTCTGCCTGTAACAACAAAAGCCTTAACTCCTGATTTGGAAATTTTTCTCTTAGCTTAATTAATCGATCTTCAGCCTCATCATAACGCTTTTCATTCATTAACAACGAAACAGCACTTATTCCTGCTTCCAATACCAAAGGCCCTGATGTGATACGATCAAACCAAACCAGCGCATCATCTAAATGTTTCTGCTTTGCTTCAATTCTCCCCATATACAAACTGGCTTGCGCTTGCCATCGTGGATGCTCTACTAGCCTTTCAAATAATTTCCGTGCTTCATCATCTTCCC
>JALXCS010000050.1 GCA_026990815.1 Methylomonas sp.
TTCTTCACCTTTCAGCAAATTGCCTATTTGGTCGATAGTTATCGCGGCGAAACGCGAGATTATAATCTTCTCCATTACGCAGTCTTTGTGACTTTTTTTCCTCAGTTGATCGCCGGACCCATTGTGCATCATAAGGAAATGATGCCGCAATTTGATAATTTACGAAATAAGTTTATTAGGACCAAGAATGTCTCCCGTGGCTTGTTTATTTTTACGGTTGGCTTATTTAAAAAAGTGGTTATTGCCGATACTTTTGCCATTTGGGCGACGAGTGGTTTTGATAATGCAGCTACGCTAAATTTTATTGATGCATGGGTAACCAGTTTGTCTTATACCCTACAACTTTATTATGATTTCAGTGGATATACGGAAATGGCTATTGGGGCAGCACTGCTATTCAACATAAAATTACCAATTAATTTTAATTCCCCTTACCGTGCATTAGATATTCAGGATTTTTGGCGGCGCTGGCATATTACGCTGTCACGTTTTTTAAAGGAGTATGTTTACTTTCCATTAGGGGGGAATCGAAAAGGCAAGTTCAGAACGTATGCTAATTTAATGGCGACATTTATTCTGGGTGGGTTATGGCATGGAGCTGGATGGACGTTTATTTTCTGGGGTTTTTTGCACGGAGCGGCAATTGTTTTTCATCGGGTTTGGCGAGTATTTGGGTTTCGATGCCCTCGTTTTTTTGCTTGGTTGATAACCTTCAATTTTGTCAACATAGCATGGGTATTTTTCAGAGCGGAAACCTGGTCAGATGCAATTAAAGTATTACGTGGTATGTTTGGTTTTGAGGGGGTTGTTTTACCGCCAATACTTGCTGAGCCATTTTCCTCGTTGTCCAAAATTGGCGTTAGCTTTAATCAGGGTTTTCTAACCATAAGCCCTGTACAGGATAGATTTATATTGATCCTGAGCAGTGTGTTAGTTGTACTCCTGTTGATAAAATGGTGGCTAGGGCGGTTTTCATTTAAGCCAAATTTGGCTGTTTCAATGGCGAATAGTTTTTTGTTTGTGGTGGCAATGATTTTTTTGGTTAGAGAATCCCCGTTTCTTTATTTTGGCTTCTAACAAAGAATGCATCATCATATTTATATTAAAAGTACGATTCTTTTAGCCATATTTTTTTACGGGCTGATCATTCTGGTTCTGTATCAAGTAGAAGGCAGATTTCATTTGCCTGTTTATAATCATGCTTCATTAGATAGTAAATTATTTTTTTTGAAACATCATGCCGAAATTGAATCTGCAGATACAATCATCATCGGATCTTCAATGGCATTAAATAATGTCAATGGCGTGTTGCTGGAGGATTCTTCGCGAATTGTGGATAAAGTTGTTAATTTGTCAGCATGGAGCATGAAGTGCTCTTATTTTTTGCCAATGGTAAAAGGCATTGTCAATTATGGAAATGTTAAAAGAGTAATCTATCCGGCGCAATATTTTGACTTTACCCCGGGTGAGGAGGCTGAAGGCATTAATTCAGAAACAGCTTTTGGTTATCTTACCCGGAATCCGGTTGATACATTCCTTTATGTATTAAGGTCATCAAAAAATCTGATCAATTTAATTGATCAATTTCAAGACTGGCATTATTTTACTAACCCTAAAACATATGCCTATCTGGTTTATGACAGAACCGGGGGCAATCAGCTGGATATAAATAAGGAAAATGCTAACCCACATCGATGGGGAGAAGTTGATGGTTATACCTTGGCGCCTTTTAAGAAAGAATCTTTAAATTGTCTGCATGAGCTGGCAGATATGTCACAAACTTATCAATTTGACTTGATTTTTATCGTGCAACCATTTAGAAAATCATTGGTGGAAGCCAATCCTGATCTTAAAAAAATTATGGCTGAGTTTGATGAGCAAACAAAAAAAATACTCAAATTTGATAATACCTATCATATAAATGCACATCAATTACTGGATTTGGATGATTCACACTTTGCTGACAAGTCACATTTGAATATCAAGGGGGCGAATGTCAAGACCAGGAAGTTGACCGAAATAATTCGTAAAATTGATTTGCCTTAGTTTGCCATAAGCAAGCACCCAAAAAAATAATAGCGACAACTGATTGGAATTACTCCCAATCAGCCAAAACTACTTTTCCTGTTGTGTGTCCCTGTTCAATTTGAGCGTGTGCTTTTCGCAGATTTTCTGCATTGATTGGCCGAATAAGCTGACCAATCGTAGTGACAAGCTCGCTTTTATCCACAAGATCTGCGATTCTATTCAACAGCCTTTGTTGCTCAATCATATCAGGAGTTTTGTACATCGCGCGGGTAAACATAAATTCCCAGATAAAAGCAACACTTTTACTTTTCAATAAGCCTAAATTCACATTTGAAGTTTCAACAATGGAGCAAATGCGGCCTTGAGGCTTAATCGTATCGGCCATTGCCGGCCAGTGTTGATCGGTATTATTCAGGCAAAAAATAAAGTCAACAGGTGGTTGAGTCAATGCTGCCAGCTCTTTGCTTAGGTTATGCTGATGGTTGACAACCAAATCAGCACCGAGCTTCAAACACCATTTGCGAGATTGTTCGCGAGAAGCAGTAGCAATTACATTTAATTTCGCAATTTTTTTAGCCAGTTGGATAGCAATTGAGCCAACGCCGCCCGCAGCTCCGATGATCAGAATAGTTTTATTCCTATCGGCACCCTGGATTGAAATATTTAGCCGGTCAAATAAACCTTCCCAGGCAGTAATGCCGGTTAGGGGCAAAGCTGCTGCCTCAGAAAAAGAGAGGGTAGTTGGTTTTTTACCTACAATACGCTCATCAACTAGTTGATATTCGCAATTTGATCCCGGCCGGGTAATATCTCCTGCATAATAAACTAGGTCACCAACTTGGAAATGCTCAGCTTCAGCGCCAAGAGCAATAACTTCTCCAGCAGCATCCCAACCTAATATTTTCGGAGTGGGATCCTTTGGTGCGCATATTTTTGTATCCACAGGATTGACAGAGATCGCTTTCACAGCAACAAGTAGATCCCTGCCGTTAACTTCAGGTTGAGTTATTTCCAAATCTTGAAGACTGGTTTTTTCATCTATTGATAAGTATTCGAATAATCCAACGGCTTTCATCTGAGTTCCTACATTGAGCGAAATTATTATCGATCCATATTTAAACTGTGTTTCTTATTAGGACTGATTTTCAAGCTTTTCCCTGCGTTTAGGGCTGATCAAATAGACATAACCACATAATGCTCCCCAAAGAAGTAAATATGTATTGTAAAATAATTCTACAAAGGTAAAGGTTTGATAATGGCGCAAATAATCATTCATTTCATCAATGAACAAAATAACAGCCGCTAGAAGAATGAAATATTTGAGCTTGTTTTTTAAATTTAGCCTTAATGACCATGCTAAATAGATAAATCCGGCAAAAAAATGATACATATTGTTTAGTATTATTTCCGCACTAAACAGATCAACTTTAAATGCCTGGTCTAAAAAATAAAAAAAGATTCCGCCAGAGAAAAAAGCAAACCAAAATAAGCGCATATTTTTGGATGAATCATTAAATCAAAATGAAACTTAAAAGCAGAATAAAAAACATCAAGCCAGAAGTCAAAAAGCAATTTGGAAAATTTTTATTTATTATTGATTATGAACGGCCGCATGATTAAGTATACCTTAGATCAGTTGCCAAAACAGCTACAGGAGTGCGAAAAAAATGAGCTTGGGGGTATTTTGTCGAGTCAATCGTAAGATAAGCTTTTTTTCGATTCTTTTGAATTTGATTTTTGAACGGACAACAAGTTTTCCTGTTGCCGGTTTTATTTGAAAAGGGAGTTTGAACAAGAAAAAAGGCCGGAAAGCCGGCCTTTTTGTTGGCTGGAGGCCAGGTTACTTGGTTAACAACCCTTGTAACAACCCGTTCAGTTTGCGTACAAAGCTGGCCGGATCCTCCAGCTGCGCGCCTTCACTAAGAATCGCTTGATCAAACATGATTTGGGTCAAGTCAGCGAAACGCTCATCATCCTGTTCGTCTTTTAAACGCGCAACTAACGGATGATCTGCATTGATTTCAAAAACAGGTTTGGTTGCGCCTGCGCCCATCATACTCAAATCCTGTCCGGATTCTTTCAAAATTCTTTCCATGTTAAGGCTCATGGCATTATCCTCGGAAACCAGGCAGGCAGGGGAGTCGGTTAAACGATGACTCAAACGGACATCGCTAACTTTATCCTTTAATACTTCCTTGATTTGCTTGAGAACTGATTCATAAGTCTTGTCAGCTTCTTCTTTTTCCTTGTTGTTCTCTTCAGAATCCTTCTTGTCCAGATCAAGTTCACCTTTAGCGACCGATTGCAGTTGTTTGTCATCAAACTCGGTCAAATGAGAAACCAGCCATTCATCAATGCGGTCTGAGAGCAGAAGTACTTCAATACCTTTTTTTCGAAAAATTTCTAGATGAGGACTGTTCTTTGCGGCAGTAAAGCTGTCAGCGGTGACATAATAGATTTTGTCCTGACCCTCTTTCATCCGGCTGGCATAATCTTCCAATGAAACATCTTGATCTTCTTTGTCCGTATGGGTTGATGAAAAACGTAATAACTTAGCGATTTTTTCCTTGTTTTTGAAATCCTCTATGACCCCTTCTTTCATTACTGCACCAAATTCTTTCCAGAATGTCGCGTATTTTTCCGGTTCATTTTTGGTCAGATTTTCCAGTAAGCCTAACACCTTTTTCACCGCGCCGGCTTTAATGGTATTGATTTGCTTGCTTTGTTGTAAAATTTCGCGGGAAACATTTAATGGTAATGAGTCCGTGTCAATGACTCCGCGAATAAAACGCAGGTAACGGGGCATTAACTGTTCGGCATCATCGGTAATGAAAACTTTACGTACATAAAGTTTCACCCCATGTTTGGCATCTCGGTCCCAGAGGTCAAAAGGTGCACGAGCCGGTACATAAAGCAACATGGTATATTCATTTGTTCCTTCAACTTTACTGTGAATCCAGGCCAACGGATCCTGAAAGTCATGCGCAACATGTTTATAAAACTCGTTGTAATCCTGTTCGTCTATTTCATCTTTGGATTTGGTCCACAGGGCTGATGCACTGTTTACGGTTTCTTCTTCAATTTTGGCTGGCGAGATTTCCTTGCCGTCTTCATCCTTTTCAGCCGGAATTTCCTTGTCCATAACAATTGGAATGGAAATATGATCGGAGAATTTTTTAATGATCGATCGTAAACGATAGCCGTCAAGAAATTCATCTTCACCTTCTTTCAGGTGCAAAACGACTTCTGTTCCTCGATCTGGGTTTTGAACTGATTCAATGGTGTACTCACCTTGTCCTGTTGATTCCCAGCGAACCCCTTCGCTTGGGTCTGCACCAGCTTTTCGGGTAGTTAATGCCACTTTGTCGGCAACAATAAAGCTGGAATAAAAGCCTACGCCAAATTGACCGATCAGCTCGCTATCTTTAGCCTGATCGCCAGTTAATGATTCAAAAAACTGTTTGGTGCCTGATTTGGCAATAGTCCCGATATGCTCCTGAACTTCTTCACGAGTCATACCAATACCGTTGTCTTTTACAGTTATGGTGCGTTTATCTTTATCAAATTCAACACGGATTTTTAAATCACTGTCATTTTCATAAAGACTGTCGTCCGACAAAGCTGCGAACCGTAATTTGTCGGCAGCATCAGAAGCATTCGAAATAAGTTCCCGCAAGAAGATTTCCTTGTTGCTGTACAAGGAATGGATCATTAAATGTAAAAGATGTTTGACTTCGGTTTCAAAGCCTAAAGTTTCTTTTTTGGTTTCAACAGCCATATTTTAGTTTCCTGAAGTTATAAAAATACGAAAAGTATATGGGGACATTTGTTTTTTTTTCAAGTCAAAACTGGACACTTTTTAAAGCATGGACAAAACTTAGAGGATGACTTTTTCATTAAAAGCAAAAAAAATATTGGTAATCGATGATTTTCCCGGCATGAGGAAGTCGGTCAGGGAAATGTTATATACCCAGGATGCCTTTGATATTAAGGAAGTCGGGAATGGTGTTAAGGCAATTGAGGCAATGGTAAAGGATCGCTACGATATTGTTTTATGTGATTATAATCTTGGAACAGGTAAAACTGGCTTGCAAGTTCTGGAAGAAGCGAGGGTTCGTCAATTATTACCATTTTCGACTGTGTTTATCATGATTACAGCAGAGCAAGCGCCGGGTATGGTGCTGGGCGCGATGGAAAACAAGCCTGACGAATATTTAACCAAACCGTTTACTACACGGCAGTTATTAAGCCGTATCGAGCGCAATATCCAGCGGAAAATCTATCTGGCAGATATTGAAAAAGAGAAACAGAAGCAAGACTGGCCTGCTGCAATTAGCCTGTGTGAGAGTAAATTACACTCCTCGCATCGAAAATATCATTCTCATTTGCAAAAATTAAGAGCGGAACTGGCTATTGCGACAGGAGATTTTAAGTTTGCCAAATCCATTTATGAGGATGTGTTGAAGCATCGTCATCTAAATTGGGCACACTATGGGTTAGGGGAAATTTGTTTTTTGCTGGGTAATTATGAAGAGGCTGCTGCGATTTTAGAGCAGGTTATTGCTCAAAGCCCAATGATGTTGGAAGCCTATGATTGTTTGGCGAGGGTCTATTTGTCCATTGAAAAAAAAACCGAGGCTGAGGAAATTCTTAAGACTGCTGTCAATTTGTCACCACAGGCTATTCTACGACAACAAAAGCTGGCTGGTGTAGCAGAACAAAATGGAAACACTGAAGTGGCGAGAGCAGCATATCAAGCGGCAGTTGAATTAGGTAAAAATTCTATTCATAAATCATCTGCTGATTATTCAGGCCTGGCAAAACTTTTTCTCAAGAATAATGAAAGTGAACAAGCATTATCTGCCATTAGTGCGATGTGCAAAGAATTTAATAATGATACCGAATCAGAGTTCAGGGCGGCGCTGATCCAAAATAGTGCATATCAAAAAACACAAAATGCGGAACTAGTCGAGCAAAGTTTTCAACGGGCCAAAATATTGTTTAAAAATATGCAAAATACACCGAAGGAATTGCAATTGGAAATGGCACTGACGTGCCACAAGAATAATGAGTCAGAATTGGCAGGCCGGATTATTGCTAATTTGATTAAAAATCATATAGATGATGATGCTTTTATTAATGAGATAAAAGCCATGCAAGAGCAATATGACAAAGGAGCTGAGTCGGACCGGCTAATCAAGGAAATGCGTAAGGAATTAGTCGAAATCAATAATAAAGGGGTCAGGCTTTTTAAACAAGGGCGGTTTTCTGAATCGGTACGGCTTATGGGGCAGGCCAGAGAGAAAATGCCTGTTAATAAGACGATTATTCTGAATTTCATTAAAATTTTACTGCAGGATGCTAAGGTTTCAGGTGTTGACAAGAACAAATTATTCCAGATTCAACAGTTAATGAATCAAGCTATGAAGCTGGGTATTGAGCCGCACAATATTGGTAGTATCAAGATGGAATACAGCCGGATCATTCATGCGCAAAAAAAGGCCAAAAAAAATGCCAGTTAAAGTTGCTCCAGAATTCAATTTTTCAACTATCCTTGGCTGCTCTGTTCATGATATGAAAAATTCGTTGGGGATCATTCAGGACTTGATCAGTCAGCTTGCTAAAGACAGTTGCCATTCAGAAAATCCCCATTTTGGGCCGCTTGAGTTTGAAACCAATCGCATGAACAATATTCTCATGCAATTATTGGTGCTTTATAAAATTGATCATGCCCGTTTCAGTTTAAATATTGATGAATATCTGGTTGAAGATCTTTTAAATGAAGCTGTTGCTCAGCAGGAAGTGTTGCTGGCATTAAACAGTATTGCAATTAAAGTGGAATGTAATCCAGATCTGTTTTGCTATTGTGACTTTAATATCATCACCAGTGCCTTGGGTACCATCCTGAATAATGCACAGCGTTATACCAGGCAAAAAATTTTATTTTCTGCAAAACAAGAGAGCCAATTTTTGATTTTATGTATAGAAGACGATGGAGAGGGATACCCAGAAGCTTTTTTTCAGACACAAGATAATGTTCAAAGCCAGGTTAACTTTAATAAAGGCAGTACTGGTCTAGGTTTGTTTTTTGCGCAAACTATTGCCGAAATGCATTCCAATGAAAATAAGCATGGGTCGATTGCAATTGATAATAAGAGTACTCTTGGTGGTGCGCGGTTTAGATTGTTTTTGCCTTGGTAAAGGTTCAATATTTTTCATCTGGTTTGGAAAAATCATTTTATTCTGCACTCGATAAAAATTTGTGGAATGGAGGTAAGTTATTGAAATAAAAAGACGCGCGTAAATATATCCTGGTACTTTCCCATCACATCTATGCGATAGAAGGTCATTTT
>JALXCS010000051.1 GCA_026990815.1 Methylomonas sp.
GTCTCCGTACTATATCATACGGGAGCTAAAGGCATAATCATGACTTACCTATTTGGCTACCAAAAGGGTTAATTTTTTGTCGTGTACAGAGCATAACAATATTGGCATACATTATGCTCTATTACTATTGCTGGGTGTTCAGTCATATTTTGAAACAGTCAGGACGATGAAAGGGAAGAACATGGATTTTGTAAAGGGATAGTCAACCAGCACACCAGTCATACAGGAGTTGACGCCCAAGGATTACACCCCTCGCCAAGGATGGTTCTATTTTTCAAGGCAGCAGAAGTTCTCGCTGCCTTTTAATCGACCAGTTCCGTCCATTTACAACGCTTTTTTATTAATGGAGCTGTTTTATAGTTACCAATCCCTTTGGCTATTAAGGCAATAACCCGATCATCTGTATCATATCCAATATGCGCATCCAGTGGATTGGCCACCTTTCCCAAACCAAAAATATCGACGATATCCGCAACATTAATAATAATATTTGTTACTTCAACACATAACCTGGAATCCAGATATTTATCTTCAAATCCATCTGGAATGGTATAACTTAACAAGTCATTTGGGTCGCTGAAAGCAATAATTGAAGTTTTAGCCAGCATTCTTTGCGAATAATATTGACCTTCAGGTGCACAAAAATCTTGTTTTTGTCCGATATATTCTGGTAGTGCCCGCCCCAACTGCAACATCGGCAATTGATTAGACAACATGTAAATGGGAATATACTGGTCTTTTAGAGCCTCAATCACTTGCTGACTTTTTTTTAAATCACCGCTTTCAGCAATCATTGAAGCAATATATTGCATCCCATCTATGACAATCCGGCTTCCCAAACTGTGAGAAACCAGTGCATAATTGTCAAAGCGGATCTGCTCAGGAGATATTTCTCTGATTGATGAACAAATATGGTGCCCATCATCCGGCAGATCCCGCCAATCACCCTGGGTCATCCAGCAAAATGACTGGGTAAACGCCGTCAAAATATCCTTGCGACTTTTGCCCAAATAAATAATTGGATCTGGCCCGGTATCATTAGCAAACTGTTTCATCAAATTGTTAATTTCTGTCCTTCTGAATGCCGCTTCTCCTGAATTATCAAATGCCAGTAATGCCTTTTCCTGTTTGGTAATTTCGGACCAGGTCAATTCATAAAACAGCAATTCCTTGGTTCGATCCTTGTTTAACATTCTGCTAACTCTTAAATTACCGAGTTTTTTTTCCGGATTTCTAGGATTAGCCAGGGTAATATTTTTTTTCCTTCTGGATTGAACGGTAAGACCCAACTCCTGCCCAAGTTTCTCTGCAAATTCAGTAGCATACCCTGGCTGGTGATCGCCCACACCATGCACCATCAGTACTTTAGTTTCCCCTTCCGAGCTATCTAATGCATGAGCAATTCCCAAAAAAGATTCGCCACGTACTTCACAAATCCGAATATCCTCTGTTTCTGTTTTTTCCAGCACTGCCTCAGCAATACCTTTTCCAAAGCTGGCACAGCCCGAGACAACCAAACTCATTATTAATACAATAAAATTTTTAAGCATTAGTCTTAAAATTAGTTTCTCATTACATCAGATTATGTTTTTTAAGTTTATCATCGAAACTTTGCACACGACAAAAAAATCAGCCCCTTGGATGTCAATTAGGTAAGTACTTGAAATAACAAGACATTCTATCGCATGGATGTGATGGAGAGCTATAAGGATGTATCTACGCGTGTCTTTTTATTTCAGTCCCTTACCTGCATTCCACAAGTTTTTTATCATGTACAGAGTCATCGTTATCAATTTTAAAAAAATCCGGGCTAGATTATTTTTTGTTAAAAAACAAAATTGGCCTACCCCTATTATTTCCTAAAACCAAAGTTTTTTGATTTATTGAATAAAAATCAACGCTCTCCAATAGACTTAAAAAAATACCTTCTGTGTGCATCACAATGTTCCCAGGTGACTGGCAATATCTGCGGGTACTTAAAATTGATTGAACGAGTAATTTCTGATCCTTGTGTTTGTAGTCGGCAGAAAAAGCGTTGCATCCTGCAAAACCATTCAAGTGATGATTTTCAAGAAAAACAATACCGATTCGCTCGGTTTCAAAATTACTGATCCAGCCATCTTCGAACCTGTATCGATCAAGTTGCCACTGCGTGCCAACAAGAGATGCAGGTATGTCAAGGTCATAATTTTTACTATTTCGGCCCTGGTTATTTGAAAACCCAGAACCAAGGCATCCAGTCATTAAAAACAAATAACAAATTGCAAGTAATTTTTGCCTTAATTTTATATTGCCTTGGTTCATTTTAATTATGTTATTTTTCAATACCCGAATTCAAGCATCAGCCTCTTTAACTGATGAAGCGCCTTTCCTCGATGACTGAGCTGGTTTTTAATTTCTGCTGATAATTCCGCAGATGTACATTGCTTTTCAGGAACCCAAAATACCGGATCGTAACCAAAACCATTTTTACCGGCAGGCCCCGGTAGGATCCTCCCTTCCCAAACACCTTGAACAATAAGAGGCAAGGGATCATCAGCGTGTCGCAATAACACAATTATACAAATAAAGCGGGCGGTTTTTTCCCGTTCCGGAGTGTTTTTTAGCTCCTCTAGCAATTTTTGCAAATTTTCCTGGTCAGACGCACCGGTACCGGCATAACGGGCTGAAACAACACCTGGCGCTCCATTTAACACATCTACAACCAAGCCTGAATCATCTGCAATAGCCGGAATATTGCAATACCGGGCTGCATTTCGGGCTTTAATGATGGCATTTTCAACGAAAGTTGTTCCAGTTTCCTCAGCCTCTGGCACCTCATATTCAACTTGCGTCACTATCACATGATCCTTCAAAATGGCTTTTATTTCTCTAATTTTCCCAGGATTACCACTAGCCAATACAATCTTCCTGCAACTATCATTCCTCATTTGGTTCTACCGTGCTACAATCGCTTCTCTTTGTTTTTTCAGTAGCGATAAAATTCCTGAATCTGCTAACCCCAGCATCGCATTTAGTTCATCTCGCCGGAATGCATGGCCTTCTGCTGTTCCCTGAATCTCAATAAAAGCTCCGGCATCATTCATGACCACATTCATATCGGTTTCGGCTGAACTATCTTCGAGATAATCCAAATCCAATACCGGAACCCCTTGATAAATACCTACAGAGACTGAAGCCACCTGTCCATGCAAAGGATTTTTTTTAATAATACGAGCTTTCAACATGGTATCAACCGCTAGAGACAAGGCAACGAAACCACCGGTAATTGATGCAGTTCGGGTGCCGCCATCGGCCTGTAAAACATCGCAATCTAAGGTAATGGTATTTTCCCCCAGCGCTTGTAAATCAACTGCTGCTCTTAACGACCGGCCAATTAAACGCTGAATTTCCAGGGTTCTTCCACCCTGTTTACCGCGGCTGGCCTCGCGGCCCATCCGGTCATGTGTAGAACGAGGTAGCATTCCGTATTCAGCGGTCACCCAGCCTTCTCCTTTACCTTTGAGAAACCGGGGCACCTTCTGTTCCACACTGGCTGTACAAAGCACCCTGGTATCACCAAATTCCACCAAAACCGAACCTTCGGCATGGCGTGTGTAATCACAGGTAAATTTTATCTCTCGAAGTTGATCAGGGCTACGTCCACTTGGTCTCATTAAAAAATCCTACTGAATTAAAAAAGCCACAGTATACCCGAACACTCCAGGCTTCAGGAAAAATAGGCTTTTATCAGATAACAAACAATGAGCTTCTGACTTGTAAATTTCTTTCGGGTAGAATAGGCGTAATATTCATTGACTGTTCTTGCTTGCCATGCTTGAAATCATCCAAATCCTGGTATTAAATGACAATTACATCTATTTAATCCACGACTCCGATTCCATGGAAACGGCAACTGTTGACCCCGCTCTTGGCGCACCAGTTCTAAATGAGCTTGCAGAAAAAAAATGGCAATTGACCCACATATTTAACACTCATCATCATTGGGATCATGTTGGCGGCAATCTTGAGCTTAAGCTAAAAACAGAATGTCAGATTATTGGTTCAAAAAGTGATAAGAACCGAATACCCGGCATTGATCTGACTGTTCAGGAAAATGACAAAATCATGTTAGGCAATCATCCCGTGGTTATCATTGAAACTCCAGGCCATACCCTGGGCCATATTGTTTATTATTTTCCTGAGGATGCCTTGCTGTTCTGCGGTGACACATTATTTGTCATGGGTTGCGGACGCTTATTCGAGGGAACGCCAGAACAAATGTGGCAATCACTTGAAAAACTCAAAAAACTGCCAGGCCAAACAAAAATCTATTGTACCCATGAATATACACAGGCTAACGCCCGATTTGCACTGACCATTGAACCCGAAAATGAGGCATTGCTTGCTAAAGCACAACAAGTAGACCAATTACGAACACAGGGCAAGCCAACGGTTCCTTCTACGATTGCCGAAGAACTGGCAACAAATCCGTTTTTTAGGGTAAATATCCCTGATTTGCAATCATCAATTAATCTGCAAGGCGTACCCTCGACCGAAATATTTGCTGAAATCCGAAAAAGAAAAGACAGTTTTTAATTGCTATTTGAGATTATGATGAGGACCAAAAACCGCCGCTATGGTTAGCTCATTTTTTGCCAATGGTTTTATTATTTTCAGTGCGTCCCAGATCATTCTCGCTGCTTTGGGAACGTTAGTGATGCTTTCCTTGATTAAACTTTTTGCACCAAACAAAGCCACTGCAACAAAATGTTTGATTAGAACCTTTTGATCCTTATTGAGCCCGGCCAAAATTGAAATTGGCTCAAAGGCATGGTCATCACCTTGCTTGATATATTGAAAAACAGCATCTTTCAATAAATCATTTGACATCACACCATATAAAGCATTGGCAAGAATATTGACATTGGCATTGGCATGCCGCCGGTCTTTGTAATACATTCTGACTTTCTTATGAATCAACTCAACATCAGAAAAATCAGGCATGTCCAGCAAATGTGAACCCAAAATCTTGACATCTGAATAAACTGCCGTAATACCTCCGCCGGTCAAGGGATGACGCATATTAAGCGCATCGCCCAATAAAACCGCCCCTTCTTTGAGTACAGGTCTTGCGGCCATGTAATGATTGGGCATAACTTTAAAGTTTTCCTCAGCAACTGCCTCAGAAAAATATTTTTTCATACAATCCGGCATATAAGGCTCAACATTGCTTTTCAAATGCTCCTTGATAGCAGGTCGTTTCGGAGCTTTATTACCCGGAAAATCTATCAATAATCTGACTTCAGTACTGGAGATCGGATAACAGAGAAATGGCGTGGGTCCGGATAGAAATACGTGGCCATGGTTAGGGTAAGGTAAAGGACAATCTTTTAAAATCAGTCCGATGAAAAAAGAGGTCACGCGTTTTTCATTTTTACTCAATTTTTTGCGAAAATGCGAGAAAAAACCATCACTAGTAATCGTCAATTTAGCTTGAATTTCATTGGTTTGTCCGCTTGCTTTATCCTTGAATTTAACCCCTTTGATAACACCCCTTTGATCCTCGATCAAGCCAGTTGCAATCCCTTCTAGTTTCGTAACCGATGGATTTTGTAAAGCATTAGCCCTAAGTTGTTGCAGAAAACGCCCATTATGCAAACCGACACCATGAAAATGCGTTCTGTGATCCTTATTATAGGAGATGCTAAACTGCTCCTGGTTTTGTAACAATGCATATCCATGAATATCCTGACCATCAAAACCATCCAGCAAATGACCCAGCCCCATTTCTGACAGGGTTTCAACAGCGCCGGGCTGAAGGAGTTCTCCAACAATCCGATTTTTTTCAGAAAAACCTCTATCAATCAAGGCTATTTTAATGCCTTTGGGTGCAAGATAAGCTGCAATTGTTGCGCCAGCCATACCGGCACCGATGACACAGATATCAAATTGTTCTTTCATAATTTTATCCAACTCTTTGCCTTTCAACTTTCACAAGGACCAATGTCTATATTTTTCCATCGTTTACAACGCAATCTTTACAAAACAATTGATTAAAACATCGAATTCTAACATAGATATAACTTGTAATATCGATTCAGTGCCCAAATAGGAAAGGTATTTCTATATGCGCTGTAGGTAATCATGCAATTGTAATTAAACACTCCGGAAATATTTTCCTGGGGCCAATCACCGTTTTGCGCTTGTCTTTTCAGCAATAATTGGATACCCCGATCTATCACCGTTTTATCCTTATATCCACACGCCATTAATGACAAAAGCGCCCAGGCGGTATTAACTACCTGGGATTTCTCCGCTTCTGAATAAACCATCTTTGCACAAGACTGGTAAGTTTCCCCCCAGCCGCCATCTGATTTTTGCTTTGAAATCAAAAAACCACAAGCTTTATCGATACACCGATTCAAAAGCTCGCAATCATAGATTTTTTTGCTTCTCACCTTGTTTAACACTTCTACGGCAAACCAGGTTGCATAAGTAAAACAGATCCCCCAGCCACCATACCATGAACCATCGGTTTTTTGTTGCTGAATAACAAAGTTGATGCCCCGGTTGATAGCAGATTCTATTTTCCGGGGTTTATAATCAGGAAAATCCTGCTGAAATTCAATCAAACTCAAAATACAGGCTGAACTGCACTCTGTCCAGGAATAATCAATCATAATATCGGCAAAAATTTCCGATGGATTGATTTTTTCCAGCCATTTTGGAGCACGGGATAATTCATAAGTTGCCCAACCGCCATCTTTATTTTGATAGGAAAGAATTACATCAACCGCTAGTTTAATTCTTTCATCATTTATCTTGGATTCAACCAATCCTGCATGATGACAAGCTAAAGTGGCGCTTAACCCTTCAGCCGTACAATCTGCAACTGGCCAACCCTGTTCCGCAGTTGAAAACGGCCAACTGCCAATCATGGGATGCCTGAAATATTGCCTATGTGTTTCATGTTCTTTAAGAATCTGGGAATCTTCAATGAATTGATAAGCTTTTTCAATGGTAGATTTAAACAAACGGCCAACATCACTTTCTAATATCGCCCGCGTGGTAAAAGCTACATCCCAAAATTGTGATCCATTATAGCCTGTCATTTTCATGCCATCTTCAGCAACCCAAAGATAATCGTACCAGCGTTTTACATGTTGCTGAAATTGCTCAGACTGCTGTCCGTAAACATGCCAGACGCAAATCGAATTAATAGCTTGGCTAACCGGACCGATATTTAAATATTCAGTTTGTAAATCTTCAGCACGAATATAATTCAGAATAAATTGCAAAGCCTTTTTTCTTAACCAGGGCAAGTGAATTTTTTCATATCCATTAGTGAAGAAATTCATCCATTTCAGCGTTGGCGACTGGACGGTATAAATATCTTTATCACAAACCACATCGCGTTGTTTCGGCCAATCAATCCCGGCAAAATCTTCTACATAAATCTCTTTTCTCAAAGAAAGAATCAATTCATTTTCAGGAACTTTAATTCTCTGCGCATAACAATAGGCCATAGGCAAATAAACCATCCTTGAGTGACACCAATAACGCGAAGGATGCACGGGAAGCCACTTCGGAAATAGCCACATTTCAGGAAATAGGCTATTGAACCCTGACCAGTCATACAAATTCATTACTGCCAGATAAAACTTACCCCAGGAAGGAATCCCAACAGCTCCGCCATGTTCCTTGATCCAGCTTCTTGCTTTTATGAGTTGCGGGTCATCTGCTTTTGCTCCCAATAACCTAAGTGAGACATATTGCATCACCGTTCCAAACATGGTGGAGTCGCCTTCAATATGCATACCCCATCCCCCATCGGGATTTTGATGATTTTGAATATAAATTTTCATCAAAGCCTGATGTGGCTCTGGAAATTCAACTCCGGTTATGTATGAAGCAATAAGCAACCCAGGCAGAAGAAACATTGGTCCGCCGTAATCGCCTGGCCAATGCCCTTCTTGACTTTGCAAACTTGAAAAAAAATTGATTCCGTCGATTATCGAATCAATTATCCGCTGATCTTTAGTTTCGGCCATATTGGGCCTGATTCCAGAGAATGGCTTGAATTTCTCTTTAATCCACTGGTGTCTAAAAACCCTATCGGCAGAATTAGGATTTTTCTGACTATCAAAGTCAAAATCTTCGGAAAATTGTTGGATTTTATTTTGAAAGGGTTTGGAACTATTTGCTAAATGCTGATCTATATCCTTTGAGCTTGGCTGATACGCCCAAATATGCCTGCCCTTTCTGGTCAACAACTGCCAATCTTTCCAGCTCGGTTTTATTTCTAGCATACTGCGGCAATGGCTCTGAATATCTTCACTTGTCGTTTTTTAACAAACCTCAACATAATAA
>JALXCS010000052.1 GCA_026990815.1 Methylomonas sp.
ATAGCTGGTAATCATTCATGTCGTTATTATATTCGCTATCAATACAATACGTCATCTAGTTTATGTGCATTCTTGATCGCGAATAGTATATACGGTATATTTATCGGTATCAACTTTTTGCAAGATGACATCGCCTTTTTCGGCTAGGACAATCAATTACTCGAACTTTGGCATTATAGATGTCACTTATCGGATGAACCACTAATAACAACCATGGTTAGCAGTGAACATAAAGCAAGTAAGGCAAAAATCGCACTGCAATAAAAACTGTATGTAGCACCATATTGATCCCATAACCAACCGGCTAAAATACTGGCAAAAAACATCAACAACCCTGTGGCCAAACCAAACAAACCAAAAGCTGTCGCTTTTAATGCTTTTGGCGTTGTTTCAGCAATCAGGGTCGCCAAAATCCCTTGACTGCATCCCATATGCAATCCCCATACGGTAACACCTACCATTAGCAGTAAAGTAGAGTTTGAATTCGCAAGGATCAAATCAGCAATTAACAGTAATATTAAAGCGATTCCTAACAATATTTTTTTACTGAAATGATCAGATAAAACACCTAAGGGATAAGCGGAAACTGCATAGGATAAACTCATCATCACCATGACAGCAGGTATCCAAGTAATTGGCAGGCCAATTTGCTGGGCTTTTAAAACCAGAAAAGCTTCGCTAAAACGAGCCAAAGAAAACAATGCACCAATCAATACAATCCACCAAAATCGACCAGCAAATTTGTCCAACAAATTCCGTTTTATCGGAACACGAAAGGCTGGATTTTTGCTTGATGAGACAGGTTCCTTAACCCAAACAATCACGACTAGAACAGCAATCATTGCAGGAATAACAGCCGCCCATAAAACTAATCGCAGATTATCATCCAACCAATACAATAATGCAATTGCCAGTAATGGCCCAAAAAAGGCGCCTACAGTATCCATAGATTGCCTCAGACCAAAACAAGCGCCTCGAATTTCAGATGGCGCCAAATCAGCAATTAAGGCGTCACGTGGAGCACCCCGGATACCTTTGCCGATTCTATCCAGAAAACGAGCAGAAAAAACCATTAAAACTGAATTTGCCAGAGGAAACATTGGTTTCGATATTGCCGCAAGACCATAGCCCAATAGCAACAAAACTTTACGACGAGCGAAAAAATCGCTCACGGCTCCCGAAAAAACCCTGAAAATCTGCGCCGAGGCTTCAGCAATTCCCTCTACCAAACCTACGGTCAGCATATCAGCACCAAGTGTTGTGACCAAAAAAACAGGCAACAAACTGTGAATCAATTCCGAGGATAAATCCATAAATAAACTGACAAATCCCAGCGCCCAAATTGTTCCTGGTATTCTGTATTTTGAGCTTCTCAACATAAAAAATCTACAAGTTAGCTCAATTAAAGTCGGAAAATTAAATTATATCGCCTTTCCCAACTCAAGTGAGTAAGAAGATAATTTATGATAGGAGATATCTATTGAAATTTAACCAGCCCCATTAAGACTCAAAATATATTTATAAATCAAATCTTTAATTTTTATATAATACAGTTTATGCATACACCACATAATAGACACTAATTTTCATCCCTTTGATTCATACCAAAAGGAACTTTTTTCAGTTATGAAAAACATGTCTCACTCCATCCTAATTTTTATAGTTGGCTTATTATTGTCAGTACAGGTAATGGCTTTAGAGATCTCTGAGGATTCCAAATTTAGTGTAACTGCTATTTATTCTACTGATTATATTTGGCATGGTTACAGCAAGAGCAATGGTAAAGGCGTATTTCAGGCCAACTTGGATTATCAACATTCGAGCGGTGTTTTTGGCGGAATATGGTTTTCTCAGGTGGATTTTGGAGATAACCGTGTGTTTATGGGCAACAAAAGGGTTTTTCCAAACGTTGCAAGAGTGGAATTCATTCCTTATCTCGGCATAAAATTTAATCTTTCTGAAGACTGGCATGGCGATGTACACTGGCGTCGCTACATATACGACGATGACTTTTTCGGAGCATCCGGGGATTACAACGAATTTTCCGTCTCACTTGGATTTCGGGATTTGGTTACTGCCGTTATTGGTATAACTGACGACGGATATGGCAAAGGTGGAGTTTATGCTGATTATGAACTGATCGGACGTTATCCAGTAACAGATCTCATTGATTTTTCAGCAAAAACAGGCTATGTCCAGTCTCGAGAAGCATTAAAATTTGATTATTTTTTTTGGGATGCAGGATTGACCTTCTATTATCAGTTCCTTGGTCTTGATTTTCGTTATTTTCAAAGCTCACGGATGAACACAAAAAATGAGATGCCTGGAGGTTTTCCTGCAGTCGAACCCAGTTTTGTCTTCACAATCTCACTGGCTTATTAGATAAATTCAAATTTAAAAAAAATTAAATTTCTTGAACTTTTTTATAAATATTTGGAATATACGGTTCTCAGA
>JALXCS010000053.1 GCA_026990815.1 Methylomonas sp.
AATTCAAGCATCATCAAAATCCATATTAACTCCCCATAATAAGCTGCATGGATACTCTGATGCATTTTAATGGCATGATCAAGGAAATTAGGTTGAAAATACGAGCGTTTTTTCAAATCATTGATAATATCATAAGCAAGATCTTTTAATGGCTCATAATCTTTCAGCCAAATCCCAAACGGCAAACCAAAACCATGTTTGGATTTATTAATAATTTCTTCCGGCAAGAAGCCTTTCATCGCTTGCTTATAAAACCAACGAAGATTTTGGCCTTTCAATTTAATCGAGGATGGAATTGTAATTGAGAAATCAAGAATTTCATGATCCAAAAGTGGATATCGAACCTCTACGCCCGCCATTTCGCACATTTTATTCACTTTCACTAAATCGTTATCATGCAGCGTCGTTTTCCAATCCATATACAACATTCTATTTAATGATGTTGCATGACTGGGTCGATGGTAACTATTGCGTAAATTTTCCAGCGGAAGATTTGTTGAAATTTGGGACACAAACTCTTCCTGAAAAATTTCTACCGGTCGATGTCTATGCAAAAAGTTGTAATCTTGCAATCGATCAGGAAGTGGTGTTTCTGCTTGCTCAATATATCGCTTTGCTTTAAAAAACAAGCCATCAGTAGCAATCGCATCTGGAATAATTTCCAAGCCGGTTTTCAATAGATTTCTAACGCCCCCCGGAATTGTAAAATATTTTTCAAAAATCAGTTGCCTTGCATAGCGTTCATTTCCGGCAAAAAGCTCATCACCACCATCCCCAGCTAATAACAGTTCAATTCCATTTTTTTTTGCCAATTTAGCACAATAAAATGCCGCAAGCGCCGATGAGTTGCCAAAAGGCTCATCATAATAAGCTGCAATTTCAGGGATTGCTGCGACTGTATCTTCGGGTGTTACATAATACTCGTGCTGGATGGTATTAAATTTTTTTGAAGCGATTCGTGCATATGAAATTTCATCATAACCTTCAACAGGAAAGCCCATTGAGAACGTTTTTGCTTTATTTGGAAAAACTGTTGATAGTGCACCGGCTACGCTCGAACTATCAAGGCCGCCACTAAGAAACGCTCCTGTCGTATCTTGATCTGCCGATAGCCGCCTTACTGATTGAGTCAGAATCTGTTGCAGTTCTTTCCCGGCATCCTCGACAGAAACATCCATTTGCTCTTTAAATGCTGGTTCCCAATAGCGTTTAACATCCACTTTGCCCATCTGAAAACTAAGGAGCTGGCCACCCTCCAGTTTTTTTACGGATTCATAAATCGTATTTGGACTAGGACAATGATGAAAATAGACATAATCGTAAATTGATTGCAATGAAACTTTATTGGTAACCTCAGGATGCGTTACTACAGCATCTGCAGTCGTGCTAAAAACAATCCCGTTCGCAATTTCAGCAAAGTACAAATTTCTATGGCCTAAAGAGTCCAAAGCTAGAAGTAATTTCTTATTCGCATTATCAATGACTACTAATATAAAATCGCCCTGGATTTCATTGACAAAAGCATCTCCTTTTTTCAAATATTTTTCGGCAATATTTTTTAAATGATCTGGGTTATTTATTCCACCACCATAACCAAAAAATACGCATTGGCCCAGTTCAATTAAGTGAGCTTCCTGGCCAGAACAAATCCCAAATGCCCCTGTTGATGTTTTGATTTTTTTTTTATATTGTTTTGGAGCATAACTGACCATCTTCTTCGACAGTTCCTTTGATGCCTGATTATCCCTTACTTGACCAACCCAACCTGCAATAAATCCCATTCCTGACTCTTCCTTATTTCTAAATGCTTACTTTGCTAATAACGTATCTAAACTTACCTGATTTTTCTTTTTCTATTTTGTTCAAGAATTCGAAATCAATATCCACAGTATTTCCCAGGCGTTTCTTAAATTCTTTTTCAATTTGACCCAAAGTCTCAGGACTAAATTTTATATTTTTGACAATTTGGATAATGGCCTTATCTTTACTTTCTTGAATAATCTTAAAAGCTTCAATCCCTTCAAGATCTCTAAGCACATAAATCAAAGCTAATCCATGTAACACGGTACCATCCTGAGCGACCACAAAATCAGTCGTTCTTCCCTGTATTTCTTTAAGTATAGGCAATCCTCTTCCGCACGGACAATTTTCATCCGATAAAATTCCTATATCACCTGTACGATAACGAATAAAAGGGAAATCTTGAGTAGCGAGATGAGTAACAACAATTTCACCTGTCTGGCCTTTTGGTAAAACTTCGCCTTGATTATTGATAATTTCAACAATAATATCTTCAGCTGAAATGTGCATCGACCCTGATGGACATTGGTGCGCAATAAATCCCGCGTCCCTGCCCCCATAACCGTTTGCTACCGGACAAGAAAATACGCGCTCAATTATCTCCCGCTGATGATCGTACAATCTTTCCGGAGTAACCAATGCACTTTTGTTATC
>JALXCS010000054.1 GCA_026990815.1 Methylomonas sp.
ATTTTGAGTATAATCAAGCTTTTAAATAATGCAGAGAGATGTTGGAATTTGTGAACCAATCTACTTTAAAACGAACATTTGTTAGTTTATTGAGGGAACACCTTTTGGCAGCCAGGAAGTCTATATCATCAATTTTGCTAATTTAATTTTTGTATGATTAAATCAAACAGCGCTTTTGAATTTGCCGTGGAAAAATTTGTGGAAATGATTGAGCGGGACTTATTTTGTATTTTAGTTTTATGATATGAAGAGTTTGAATTAGATTTTGCAGCATTTCACCCACTGTGAAATCAAACTTTTAAAAACAATAATGAGAGAAATTTAGGAGTAAAAAATGAATAATCTTACAGCACTTTCTTTGAGTATTGGGGGTTTGGCCGGACTTGCAACTTTTTTGGCAGTGGGTCCGTTAAGCGGTATTTTTTTAATCTGGGCAGCAACGATTGCCTGGGCTGCTTATTTTGCTTTGGGTGGTAACAAACAAGCAGCAATAAATACTGTTGTGTGTGAAATTTTTGGTGTATTTATGGCGACTTATGCAGCGTTTCTGATCACCAGTATTGCACCCGATGCCGTGCTTGGCTTTCCGCTAATGGCTGCAATTATTGTTGCTGTATCAGTCACTGTGATGTGTTTGGCGGCAAATGTGCCTGCTCTTTCTGCAATTCCTGCCAGTGTATTAGGTTATTCATCCGCATTTGCATACTTGTTGCAAACACCAGATAAATTGACAAAAGATGTCTTATTGAGTGTTTCTTTTGACAATCCAATGATTGTTATTTCTGTCTCTATCGTTGTGGGTGTAGGTTTTGGAATTTGGTCTGGAAATCTTGCGGCAAAATTAACGACAGCTACCGATTAAAAAGCTTTTCATATTTCTGAAAAAAACGAGTGTGGAGACATTTTGTTAGCACAACATTAGTTTTTCCTTGCTCGTTTACAGGATTTATGAGTTTTTTTCCAGCAAATACCCACCCTACCAGGATTTTTGATTTTCGGTTAGTTTACCGGGGCAATCAGTTATAATCAGAGCTGTTTTTTTATGTTTTTTCAATAGGTGCCCGCCTGCTTTTGAGCCAGAAACCAAAAAGTCCAAACCCACAAGCTACAAGAATCCAGGATGTGGCTGAGGATGAACCAGTCAATGATAGCTGCAAAAATAACAAAAGGCCTACAAAAGGTATGACTTTGGAGATGATTTTTTTCATTGCTAATAGTCGTTTTGGTTAAAGGGATTTTAAATATAATTGATTATTTATCCCGTTATTGAAATTGTATTTTTACCCTGTGAGCTGATTCACATGGTTTATTGAAAATATTTTTATGTTGCTATAGAAACCACAAATTTGGTGATTTTTAGAAAATATAGAAAAAGTGGTTGAGGCTATCAGTTCGTTAATGACTATTTAAGTCAGAGCCCCCCTAGCTGTTCCAAACTTCAAGTAGCATAAATATAATTGCTATGACAGATGTTGCAAAAATCATTAATAGCAAAATCCCTTCAATTGGTAATAATTTATTCATATGGAGTGGTTTTGGGTCAACTTAATTACTGACAATAATTCCATTATGCAATGGAATATCTCTAGATAATAATCGATTTTGCCAGAAAAAAATTTTAACAAGTCAACACTTCAACACAATCTGCTAGTGTCTATTATGCAAAAACTGACTGAATGCAAACTGAATATTATTTAATGTTAATATTGCAACTTTTCGTTGATGTGAATAGTAAATAATTACAAAAATCATGTGATTTATTTACTTTAAATGTGGAGAACAATGTAAGGACAAAAATAGATTTTAGAAAGCACAAACGATTTGAAAATAAGGAAAACCCAGAGCTTGATATACTAAAAAATTTAGGGCAAATTAAGGTGCTTTTTCCAAGGTTTCTAGCGCATATCGAATGGAATCAGCCTGAGAATTATTTACTTCCCTAGTGATAAAGATTTCTACTGGACGAACTGGCCTTCCATAATAGGCTTCATTCAAAGATTCACGAATAGAAACAATTGACCCTTCGAGTGTTAAACCAGCAAATGCGCCCTTTGCCCGGGAATATTGCAATACATCAGAAGTTGCTGCTTGCGCACCAATTCCTACCGGGCCGAGAGCAATGCTTGCATCACTGCCTAATTGTACTTTTGATGATAACAAAGCATCCATACCTCGGTCAGTCATAATCAACAGTACAACTTCGGCAACTTCGAGGCCGATTTGAAAACCGACGCTTAAGGAGCCGATTGTATAAAATCCAGGATAACTCCATTGGTTGTTTTCCATATCATGATGGAACAAAACGCCAGTTCCGCCTGAGCCACCAAAAATAAACCCGCCTTTTAATAGTGTAGGAATGACCAAGATACCTTTTGCTCGAGAAAAATGATTACGAAACCACTTAAGTTCGGGGTCATTATTAAAGTTTTTTAAAGTGGTTTGGCTTTCATTAATGATCTTAATGGCCGTTTGTTGATCCTTATTGATGTCAGCAAAAGTTATTGAATTAAAAAGCATCAAAAAGCAGGAAATCAAAAATAGTTTGTTCATTTTATGCCTATGAAAAGGATTTAATGACTCTAATTTAAACTGAACCAGTTTGCAAAGCAATTTAAAACTTTATATTTTAATATGTTAAATTCTAATTATTATGTAAGTTATTATTAATAAATAATTTTATTTTTTTAGTGGCAGCTGAATAACACAGAGATAGTGAATGGAACTCCTTTAATTTTCGACGTACTTGAGTCAAAACGTTTTCAATAGCAATTATTTTGCATCCGAAATTCATTGTTTTTCGTATCTGTTGATGAGAGACAAATTCTCACACTTCAAATGCCAGAGGAGAAAACAATGAAAGATTTAGCTTACTTAACGACAGCAATAGGGTTGCTATTAACCCTCAGTAGTGGCGCTTTTGCAGCCAACCACCGTGAGGCACCAATAACTGCATTAGATGAAAAAGCGGATATTACCGATGTCTATGCTTTTCGAAGTTACGATGACCCTAGTAAAGTAACTTTTATTATGAACGTTGATCCATTGTTAGAACCCTCTAATGGTCCAACAAGGTTTCCTTTTGATCCAGACATTCTTTATCAAATCAATATTGATAACAACCACGATGCCAAAGCCGATATCAGTTTTAATTTTAAATTCAAAACCAATTTTCGTCTTCCTGGTGTTTTTGTTGGTTTGGTTGGTGCAGGTACTGGATTATTAGCGCCGGATAATTCCCCTTTGCCGGTGTTACCTGGGACACCCATAGTTCCACCTGCAATTACGGCTTTGGATGGTCCTGGCTCGGAAGGGTTAAATTTAAGTCAGCAATACAGTGTCACAATGGTGAAATACCATAGAGGCAGATATCGACATCATAAAAAGCTGTCAAAAGGATTGAAACTTTTTGCAGTTCCTAGCAATGCTGGGCCAAGAACCATGCCCGATTATCAGGGGCTAGCTGATCAAGGAATTTATCAATTAGGCCATGGCATAACAACTTTTGCCGGAACAGTTGATGATCCATTTTATATTGATTTAGGCGCCGTTTTTGATTCTTTCAATTTAAGAACTGCTGCCTTTGATACCGGAGTGCCGGGTGTGCTCAGTGATGCCCAGGACAGCAACGATAACATCAACTTCGCGCCAGATGATATTGCGGGATTTAATGTCAACAGTATTGCGATTGAGGTTCCCATTGCAATGATCACTCAGGACGGCAAAATTCATGATGCTGATGAACCTGAAGCGACCATTGGTGTTTGGGCGACCACTTCGAGGCCTAAGGTAAAAGTCTTTTCCAGAAGACCAGGTCGTGATGCTTATACTTCCCGCAGGAAAGTACAAATTCAGCGCATGGGTAATCCTTTGATAAATGAATTGTTGATTGGCATTGGCTCCAAAGATAAATTTAGCATGAGTAAACCCAAAAATGATGCTCAATTTGCTAATTTTTTCTTGGATCCAGTATTGCCAAGAGTTCTGAATGCTTTGTATGACACTATCAGCCCCAGTGTGTTACCGGTTCCAGACGCGCCACGCAATGATTTGTTGCCTTTAGTTCAGTATTTACCGCCGATTGCCGCCGAAGGCACGCCAACAGGTCCAATTGCTGATCTATTGCGATTGAATACTGGCATTCCAGCAATAGTTAAGGAAAAACGCAGTCGTTTGGGATTGTTGGGTGGTGACCCGGCTGGATTTCCGAATGGTCGACGTGTTTCAGATGATGTGGTTGATATTACCACTCGGGTTGTTATTGGAATTTTAGCGGGTGATGGATTCAACGGTTTTCCACATAATCGAGTGGGTGATGGTGTCAATAAGAATGATGTGCCTTATCGAGAAACTTTTCCCTATGTTGGCTTGGCCCATTCTGGAGTAGAAAGTCGCCATATTGATACCGGTGAAAAAGGTTGCACTGGGATTTGTCCATAACCAGCAATTTAGCTTCGGGTAGTTTGTATTTTATGAGAGCTATCCGAAGTCATCTCAAAGATGGGGAGATAGTGATGATCATTTTCAGGTATTTTATGTTTGGACTGTTGGGGTTGATGACGGGGGTTTTGCAGGCGGAACCGTTTACTCCTGAACTTGATAATCAGGTGCTCGAGCAACTTCCAAGGCAGCTTTTTCAAACCACGGCTTCCAAAAAGGTTAAATCGTTGAGGGTTCAACTTAAAAATAATCCGAACGATTGGTCTTCAGTCAATCAATTGGCTCACCATTATATTGAATTGTCAAAAACTTTAGCTGATCCGCGATATATGGGCTATGCGCAAGCGATTATTGATCCCTGGCTGGAAACTGCTCCATATTCTATTCAGCCACTAGTTTTGAGAGCCATTATCCGACAAAATGCCCATGATTTTACTGGGGCAATGGAAGATTTGGATCAAGTTCTCAGTATTCAACCAGGGCATTTTCAGGCTAATTTGATTAAAGCTACCGTTGCGACTGTTCAAGGAGAATATTCACTGGCAATTGAGCATTGCAGGCGGTTAATGCGAAGATCATCACTATTTATGGCATTGATTTGTCAAAGTACACCTGCGAGTTTAAGTGGCAATGCCAAGCGCAGTTATCAATTACTGCATCAAATATTATCTTCAGGGAGGATGATGGCAACCAAGGAAAGTATTTGGGCGTGGACTTCTTTAGCCGAGATTGCTTGGCGGTTAGGTTATTTCAAAGAGGCCGATCAACATTTTCAGCGTGCCAGGCAAGTGGGTGTTCGGGATTATTATTGGTTAAAGACTTATGCTGATTTTTTGCTGCAACAAAAGCGTCCTTTGGATGTAATCCAGCTCATTGCGGTTGAAACCAAAAATGACTCATTGTTGTTGCGGCTGGCTATAGCCGAAAAATTAACCAGTTCTCGGCAATTACCAGATCATGTCACTTGGTTAAATGACCGATTTCAACTGAATCGTAAAAGAGGTTCATCTATACATCAGGGTGATGAGGCAAGATTTATCTTGTATTTTGGAAATCAACCAGAAATGGCTCTGCAATTGGCCTGGCAAAATTGGTTGATTCAGCGAGAACCCACAGACATTTACATTCTGTTAAAAGCGGCAATAGCAGCGCATGATGATGAAACAATAAAAGAGGTTAAACAATGGATGGCGATAAATAAAACTGAAGATGTAGTGATCCAGGGAATTCTGGCAACACAGGCGGGGGATGGCTATGAAATCTAATATTTTGTTACTTGTTTTATTATTTTTATCACCTTTTGCTTGGAGCCATAAAGCCAGTGATAGTTTTCTTAATTTATCAGCAGAGCAAAATGTTATTTCAGGGCGTTGGGATATTGCTTTAAGAGATTTGGAATTCGCGCTAGGCTTGGATGAAGATAATAATGGTGCAATAACGTGGCAAGAACTTCGTAATCAATCTCAGATTATTGAAAATTATGCATTTTCTCAATTGCAAGTTAAAAATCGAACAGATGTGTGCACTAGAGAAATGCATTCATTACAAGTGGACTACCATACCGATGGAGCATATGCAGTGCTGAATTTTGACCTGTATTGTTCACAAAGCATTGCTGAATTGAATATTAATTACCAGTTGTTTTTTGATTTAGATCCTACCCATAGAGGGTTATTACAAATCAGAAAAAGTAACTTTAGTGAGTTTGTGGTTTTTAGCCCGGATCATCAGCAAGAAAATTTTACCTTAGGCCAATCGAATCATTGGCAAAGCTTACGTCAGTTTGTCGCAGAAGGCATTTGGCATATTTGGGCTGGATATGACCATCTGTTATTTTTAATTTGCTTGCTATTACCTTCGGTGGTTAGAAAAACCTCGATAGGTTGGGAGCAAAAAGATTATCTCAGAAATATACTTTGGCAAGTGGGAAAAATCGTTACTGCTTTTACAATTGCCCATTCTATTACCTTGATATTGGCAGTGCTACAGCTAGTTAGCTTGCCATCTCGTCTGGTTGAGTCAGCGATTGCCTGTTCCGTTATTTTGGTTGCTGTTAACAATCTGTATCCATTTTTTCGAGAAAAGGCATGGTCTGTAGCATTTGCCTTTGGTCTAATCCATGGTTTTGGCTTTGCTAGCGTTCTCAGTAGTATGGATTTAACTTCGGGAGGCCTGGGTGTTGCCTTGTTTGGTTTTAATTTAGGGGTTGAGGTAGGCCAATTGGCCATTGTAGCGATTATTTTACCAAGCGCTTATTTTTTAAGGAGTTCTTGGTTTTATCAACGCATGATTTTACAGGCGGGTTCACTGGCTATCATGATGTTGGCGGTAATTTGGTTTTTACAAAGAGCGCTTGATTTGCGTATTTATGAGGCTTAGAAAATGTGGCGGATTGTTTTTTTAAGGTGATTCAGGTATTGTCAAGATGGTTAAAGAAACGGATGTAACGACTCAAAAAACGCCTTTGGTACAAGAACAGATTTCGGCTAAAAGGTTACAAAGTCACAATTTATCATTAGGTGCGATCCATTTGACTACAGAAGATCTGGCAATCTGTCTTGCGCAAATTCAGGAACAAAATGAAGATGCTTTGAGTCACTTTTATGACCTGACAATCAATCGCGTCTATGGGTTGGCTTTGAGAATAACCGGTAAAGCGGAAGAAGCTGAGGAGGTAGTTTCTGATGTCTATTTTCAAGTTTGGGGGCAGGCTGATCGCTATCGGGAGGAAAAAGCTTCAATTATGGCTTGGTTACTGAATATTTGCCGCAGTCGGGCAATTGATCGACTGAGAAAGCAAAGGCAATCCAGCCCAGAAATTTCAGATAGCGAATGTTCTGATTCTATTGCTTTAGTGGCAACGCCTGAGTATCTGTTAGCGAATACTCAGCAACATTCATTAATCCATCAAGCATTGCAAAAGTTATCATCAGTTCAGCGGCAATTGTTGTCGCTAGCCTTTTTTCGAGGCATGACTTATCAGGAGATTGCAGATTTTATTGAGATGCCTTTGGGTACAGTTAAAAGTCACATTCGTCGGAGTTTAATAGAATTAAGAATGGAGCCGGAATTGCGAAATTATTACGGTTCAAATGAAGGGGTAAATCATGACTAAACGAGATAAAAAAACAAGTGATATTATTCCCGACGAAATTACTTCTGCTTTGGCAGAAGCAGTTGAACCGATTGCGCCTCCAGTGGCAAGAGCTTCTGAACTTAAAAAGCGTGTGATGGCGCGAATTCATGGAAAAAAATCATTTGATTTAAAAACAATCAAAGCTGAGGAAGGTGAGTGGATTACTCTGATGCCGGGAGTGGAAAAAAAGATTCTAAATGAAAGTGCGGATGGTGAGATTCAGTCATATTTATTGAAAATGGCGCCTGGAGCAACTTTTCCTGCCCATGAGCATGTGGCAGACGAAGAATGTTTAATGCTGGAAGGAGAAGTGATGTTTGGTGATTTTTGTTTGAAGATTGGGGATTATCATTTAGCAAAAAAAGGCTCCAAACATGGATTGGTTTCAACAGAAAGAGGGGCGATGGCTTTTATTCGAGCTTGCGATCCTGTTTTTTAAGTTTGTAAGTAATGGATTTTACTGGTATTCTTAACTTGTTAGGCTGGTAATGACACTTTAGTACAATTTTCTTGAGAATATTAACAGTTAGAATAGCACTCGATACGTTCAAATGTATCGATATTCATAGTGTGTTTTTTCCTGTTTTATTTGATGTGTTTGAGTAGTCTAGGCTTGGTGCTTTAAAGTCGTAGTAGTCCTCTTCTTGGTGGGTGGCTTGAAATGTTTTTGAAAGGTTGTAGTAAGACTCTAAAG
>JALXCS010000055.1 GCA_026990815.1 Methylomonas sp.
ATTTAAGCACAAACCATTTTTAAAACTCTCTTTTCCCATTTTACAAGCTATTTCCTTTAAAATAGAAATTTCATTGATCATTATAAATTTTCACGCCCATGTTTTCTGACTTTACCATCATCGGCAGCGGCATCAATGGCCTGCTCACTGCCCGTGAACTAATCAAAGCTGGCGCAACAATAACAATTATCGAAAAAAACCAATTTGGCAAAGAAGCTTCCTGGGCCGGTGGAGGTATCTTGCTCCCTCTGTATCCTTGGCGACAAGCTCAAGCTATAACTGAACTGGTGAAAATCAGCATAAAACTCTACCCAAACCTGAATACCGAACTTTTATCGCATACGGGTATTGACCCTGAGTGGACCCAATGCGGCTTATTCATCACAAAAAACCCTGATCTCAAGCTGGCAACAAACTGGTGCGAAGACAACCTGTTTACCTGCCTGCCTGGAACCGAAGTGCAATTACAAGCTTTTAATACTGATGCACTGAACCCAATCTGGTTGCCAGAAATTGCCCAGACCCGCAACCCGTATCTGCTCGCTGCATTGCTTCAAGAGCTAAAGTCAAAAAAAGTGGTTTTTCTTGAGCATTGCTCTCTGCAAAACATCCATACAGCAAACAATCAAATCGAAACAATTACAACAACCCATGGAAAAAAGGCTGTTAACCAAATTATTCTAACAACTGGAGCCTGGACGGGCGAATTATGGCAACATTTATTTGGAACATCACAAATGAATATTCCTGAAATTTATCCTGTGAAAGGGCAAATGCTGTTATTTGATGCTAAACCCGACCTACTTCCGCACATGATTCTCGATGATGGCCGTTATCTGATTCCAAGACGAGATGGCAAAATCTTAGCTGGAAGCACGGTTGAAACTGCTGGATTCGAAAAACAAGCAACCAGCGATGCCAAGCAGCAGTTATACAATTTCGCAACACGTCTTTTTCCAGTATTAGCAGATTTTCCAGTGACGCACCATTGGGCCGGTCTCCGGCCTGGCACTCAACACGGCATCCCTTATATCGATAAACACCCCGAAATAACCAACTTGTATATTAATGCTGGTCATTTCCGAAACGGCCTGGCAATGGGTCCCGCGTCTGCAAAATTACTGACCGATCTAATATTGAATCAGCCAACATCAATTGACCCAGCCCCTTATCAATTATCCGCTCAACATTAAAGATGAACTTATATCCCCTAATTTGGCCATTATTATTTAAACTTGACCCCGAAACCGCTCACCATATCACGCTTACATCCCTGAAAATCATTCATGCCATTGGGCTTGATAAGTTATTCGCCCAAACCTCAGACCATGCCCCCGTCACAGTCATGGGGCTTAAATTTAAAAACCCGGTTGGTTTAGCTGCCGGTTTAGATAAAAACGGTGATTACATTGATGCCTTGGCTGCATTGGGCTTCGGCTTTATTGAAGTTGGCACAGTAACCCCTCGCCCACAACCCGGAAACTCCAAGCCGCGCATGTTTAGGCTTCCCGAGTATCAAGCCATTATTAATCGAATGGGCTTCAATAATAAGGGAATTGATTATTTGATCGAACAAATCAAAAAAACCAAATATGACGGTATCCTGGGTATAAACATTGGTAAAAATGCAAACACTCCTATTGAAAAGGCGATTGATGATTATCAAATTGGACTCACTAAAGCTTACCCTTGGGCCAGCTACATAACTATCAATATCTCATCACCCAATACTAAAAACTTACGCCAATTACAGCAAGGCGATGAAATCAAGAAACTGCTAAGCTCATTAAAACAACAACAAACCCATTTACATGCACAATATGGTAGGTATGTGCCGCTAATTGTTAAAATCGCTCCTGATTTATCACCGGAAGAAATAGCTGATATTGCTGAATTATTAATTGAATTGAAACTGGATGGCGTTATTGCCACCAACACTACGATTAGTCGTGATAAAGTCAAAAACCATCCGTTGGCTAACGAGGCCGGAGGTTTAAGTGGCTGTCCTGTTAGAGAAGCATCGACTGCTGTTGTTGCCAAATTGAACGAACAACTAGCAGGAAAGATTCCCATCATTGCTGCAGGCGGCATTCTCTCCGCTAAAGATGCGCAAGAGAAAATTACTGCTGGAGCAAGTTTGGTACAAATCTATAGCGGGTTAATTTATAAAGGTCCAGAGTTAGTTAACGAAATCGTTCAAAATATTTAGCATGGATATTTCATGAAGAACCGGGTGTTTCTTGCCTGCTATTTTGCCCGACTGAGACCTGAATCCGTGTTTTCAATGCGGATAACAGGGAGGCAAGATACTGGTATCACAGTGGCTTAAATACGTATTCCACTGAAACCTGCCACCCATTCCACGTGAAGCCTGCCACCTAAACCGGTGAAAGTTGCCACCCAGTCGGAGCGAAGCGACGCAGGTGG
>JALXCS010000056.1 GCA_026990815.1 Methylomonas sp.
TGCAACACTTCAAGGTGTTTAATCTCGTCGGCTGATAGCTGGTAATCATTCATGTCGTTATTATATTCGCTATCAATACAATACGTCATCTAGTTTATGTGCATTCTTGATCGCGAATAGTATATTTCAAATAGTTCTATACATAATAAAAACTTGTGGAATAGAGGTAAGTAATTGAAATAAAAAGACACATGCAAATACATCCTTGTAGCTCTCTATCACATCCCTGCGATAGAAGGTCTCATTATTTCAATCACTTACCCCTTTGATGCCCGAGAGGTAAATTTTTTGTCGTGTACAATTCAAATAGTGAAAAAATTACGCTTAAAAAGAATATTCCACAACTAAAACTGCTCTTTTGAAGACTGTTGGATTAGAGATGAAGCTACTATAACAGTCTCCCAGATTCAATCAGCTTAGTTTTTTCGACGAGCCTCAATAACATTTTGGAGTTGATTCAACTTGCCTAAAATTTCTGCCAAATGAGTAGTGTTTTTCACTGCAATTGTTAAATCAATGGTCACTGTTAAATTCTTTGGCTCGCTCGATGCTTGCATATTGACAATATTGGCCTCGGCAATACTGAGGATACGTGTAACATCACTTAATAAACCAGAGCGGTCATAGGCCTCGACAAAAATTTTAACCGGAAAGCTAAAAGTCTCCTTGCCCCAGCTAACATCAATTAACCGCTCCTGGCTTTCTTCGGAATGATTTAACAGGTTTTTACAATCCTGGCGATGAACAGTAACTCCTTTTCCCCGAGTTATATAACCAACAACCGGGTCACCGGGAACAGGTCTACAGCAACTGGCAATTTGAGTTTTGATATTTCCAACCCCGTGGACAATAATATGATCTGTATCAGCAAATTTTTGTATTGGTCTTGATTTTATGACTCGCTGATAATCAATTTGTTCGGGAATTTCCAGCGCCCCGGCCAATTGGGTTTGACTAATATCACCCCGGCCAATTTGAATCAGAAAATCTTCAGGCCGATTCAAATGAAAACGTCGAGTTAATTTATTCAGATCGATATCCCCCAGCCCCAGACGTTGTCGGATTTTTTCCAGGATAGTCTTGCCATCTTGAATATTTGTTTCATGATTTTGCTGCTTGAACCATGCCTTCACTTTATTGATAGCATGACTGGACTTAAGATAACCCAAATTTGCATCCAGCCAGCTTCGATTGGGTCCACCGTGTTTTGCCGTCAGAATTTCTACCCGTTGCCCGGATTTAAGTTGATAGCTCAAAGGAACAATACGACCATCAACTTTTGCGCCACGGCAACGATGGCCAACTTCTGTATGTATAGCGTATGCAAAATCGAGTGGTGTAGCGCCTTTGACCAAATCCTTGATTTGACCTTTCGGAGTAATCACAAAAATCCGTTCCGAATATAATTCAGTTTGAAAGCTGTTTAACAGTCTTTGATCATCTCCCTTGCTTTCCAGTAAACTACGAATCAATACAATATTCCTTTCCGCTGCCGCATCATGCTTACCTCCCTCCTTATAAAGCCAATGGGCCGCCACACCCAACTCGGCAAAATCATGCATTTCCCGGGTCCTGATTTGTATCTCCACCAGCTTTTGATCAGGCCCGACAACGATCGTATGTAAAGACTGATAGCCATTCGCTTTCGGATTGGCAATATAATCATCAAATTCATCAGGAAGATATGACCACAATGTATGAACCAGGCCCAATATTTCATAGCAATCAGAAACTTTACTGGTAACGATTCGTACTGCCCTGATATCAAACAACTCAGTAAAATCCAATTGTTTTTGCTGCATTTTTCGCCAGATACTGTAAATATGCTTGGGTCTACCATAAACCTCGGCTTCCAGCTTTTCTTCCGCTAAAACCCGACGCAGCTGTTCTGTAAAAAATTTTAGATAGTTTTCTCGATTGCTACGGTTTTCTGCAAGCGACTTGGCAATCTGTCGATAGATTTGAGGTTGTAGACAGCGCAGTGACAAATCCTCCAACTCCCATTTTAACTGGGCAATACCGATACGATTTGCCAATGGTGCGTAAATATTCAATGTTTCCTTTGCCAGCAACTGTTTTTGCCCATCCATTTCTGATGACATTGTGCGCATACGCTGTACTCGCCAGGCCAGTTTAATAATCAGTGCCCGTACATCTTTAACCATCGCCAGCAACATTCGGCGCAAAATTTCTGCCTGTCCGGGTAAATCAACATTATCTTTTGAATAATCATTGAAATTTTTCAGGTCAAGGATATGTTCGACCAGAATTGAGATATTTTCTCCAAAACGATCTTTAATGTTTGTTCTATCAATATTGTTGGCAACATTTCGGTCTGACAATATCGCCGCGACAACCATATCCGCATCGGCACTTAATTGTTTTAATATCACCGCGACTTCAAGACCACGGATTGAAGCTCCATTCGCAGATTCGTTCGTTGCTGCCAGCGTCAAGGTTTCATAAAGGATGTGTTGCTGGCCATCATCAAAACCTTCTGCCAGATATTGGTGCCATTCAGTTATTGTTGCTTGTGAAAACTGAGGCAAATGAATATTTGGGTTCATACCTAAAAAACAAAAACGGGGCTACCCACTGGTAACCCCGCTAAAAAGGGACTGACTTAGTCAATTATCAAATAATCAATTGGCATGAGTGCTATTTTGAAAAAACCAACTGACCATCTTTGACATCAACTTTTATTACATCACCCGGACCAAATCGCCCTGCCAGAATATCCTGTGCCAAAGGATTTTCCAGCTGATTCTGAATAGCCCGTTTTAAGGGTCTTGCACCATAAACCGGATCAAACCCAACTTCACCCAGTTGATCAAGTGCAGCTTCAGAAATTTCCAGCTCTATATCTCGCTCATGCAAACGGTCCTTGAGATAGGAAATCTGAATATTGCATATAGACCGAATTTGTTCTTTACCCAATGGATGAAAAACTACTGCCTCGTCAATCCGGTTAATAAATTCCGGTCTAAAGTGCTGACTGACAACTTCCATGACAGCAGACTTCATTTTTTCATAATTGTCCTCGCCAGCCAATTCCATAATCCTGTCTGAACCCAGATTCGAGGTCATTACGATGACAGCGTTCCTGAAATCAACCGTTCTGCCCTGACCATCAGTTAGACGTCCATCATCAAGCACTTGTAGCAGTACATTAAACACATCATGATGTGCTTTTTCAACCTCGTCTAGCAAAATAACAGAATAAGGCCTGCGTCTTACCGCTTCGGTCAAATATCCGCCTTCTTCATAACCCACATAGCCAGGGGGGGCACCGATCAAACGCGCTACCGAGTGTTTTTCCATAAACTCGGACATATCAATCCGAACCATTGCCTCTTCGGTATCAAACATAAAATCGGCCAAAGCTTTACACAGCTCGGTTTTACCCACACCGGTCGGACCCAGAAACAAAAATGATCCAATTGGCCGGTTTGGATCTGACAGCCCTGCACGTGACCGGCGAATCGCATTACTGACCGCTTTCAATGCATCATCCTGACCAATAACCCGCTTGGCCAATTCCTGTTCCATGCGTAACAGTTTATCCCGCTCTCCTTCCAGCATTTTTGAAACCGGAATCCCTGTCCATTTGGAAACCACATCGGCTATTTCCTCTTCGGTCACCTTGTTTTTTAACAGGGTTGTTTCCTTCGTTTCAGCCTGAGCAGCTAATTCCAGCTCCTTTTCAAGCTTGGGTATTTCACCATACTGAAGTTCTGCCATTCGGGCCAAATCATTTGCTCTACTGGCAATTTCCAGCTCTTTACGAACCTGTTCCAGTTTTTCCTTGATTGCCGAAGTCCCCTGCAATGAGGCTTTTTCCGATTTCCAGATTTCTTCCAGATCAGAATATTCTTTTTCAAGCTCCCTGATTTCTTCCTCAAGAATCTGCAAACGTTTTTTTGATTTTTTTTCAGATTCTTTACTTAATGCGACCTGCTCAATTTTTAACTGAATTAAACGGCGCTCCAGTTTATCCAAAGCTTCCGGCTTGGAATCGATTTCCATACGAATCCGGCTTGCCGCTTCATCAATTAAATCTATCGCCTTATCCGGTAACCGCCTGTCTGTAATATAACGGTGCGATAATTGTGCCGCTGCCACAATAGCCGGATCAGTAATATCAACTTTGTGATGCAATTCATAACGTTCTTTCAAACCACGCAAGATAGCAATGGTATCTTCTACTGAAGGCTCATCCACCAATACTTTTTGAAATCTACGTTCCAGCGCCGCATCTTTTTCTATATATTGACGATATTCATCCAGTGTCGTTGCACCAACGCAATGTAATTCTCCACGCGCCAGCACCGGCTTCAACATATTCCCGGCATCCATGGCACCTTCAGCCTTACCAGCACCAACCATAGTGTGCAACTCATCAATAAATAAAATAATCTGGCCTTCCTGTTTAGCTAGATCATTCAGAACTGCTTTTAAACGCTCTTCAAATTCACCCCGGAATTTGGCGCCGGCAATCAAGGCTGCCATATCCAGCGATAACAATCGTTTGTTTTTTAGCCCTTCAGGAACCTCACCGTTGATAATCCGTTGCGCAAGTCCTTCTACAATTGCAGTTTTACCCACACCTGGCTCACCGATTAAAACCGGATTATTTTTTGTCCGTCGCTGTAAAACCTGTACGGTACGGCGAATTTCATCGTCACGCCCAATCACTGGATCGAGCTTTCCAAGTTCCGCCTTCTCAGTCAGATCAATCGTATATTTTTGCAGAGCCTGGCGTTGATCTTCCGCATTGGGATCATTAACTGCTTCCCCCCCCCGAATATTTTCTATTGCCTTTTCAACCGCCTCTTTGGTCACTCCAGCTTTTTTCAGAACATCCTGAGCAACGCCTTTGGTATCAATTGCAGCCAACAAAAACAACTCGCTGGAAATAAACGAATCATTGCGCTTTTGCGCCAGCTTGTCTGTCAAATTTAATAATTTTGATAATTCATTGGAGATTTGAACATCTCCACCTGTGCCAGAAACCGTAGGCAATCTATCCAGTTCCCGCCCCAGTTCAGCTCTGATCCACTCAGGATTCACACCAACCTGAGTCAACAAAGGCTTAACACTTCCACCTTCCTGGTCCAGCAATGCAATCATCACATGTACTGGCTCTATGAATTGATGGTCTTTACCTAGCGCCAAACTTTGCGCATCAGCCAGCGCCATCTGAAATTTGCTGGTTAATTTATCCATTCTCATTTAGTTATCCCCCTGGTTAAATAATCTTATCTGTTAGCAAAATGGGGCTGAAAAGTTTCATTTCAAGTAATCTTTTGAATTCAGCTTTATATTTTTCGGTGTTTTTTAGATTCTAGACGCAATCAGTGTTGACAAGATCGCACAAATAATCGTCAAATGGTCCTGTCTTGAACATTAAGACATTTTATTTTTTAAATATTTATGGAGATTTTTTAATGAAAAAATTTAATCTTGTTTTAGCGGCGATGTTTATTGCATTTCTATCAGGATGCGCATCGACATTACCAACTGGAATGATTATGACAAACCTGAAGCTTCCCGTTGCAACCACTGACGCATCAGGCCCGGCCAGTAAAGTTGGCGAAGCAAGTTGTACCAGTATTTTATCAATGGTGGCAAAAGGTGATTGCAGTATAGAAACAGCCAAGAAAAATGGCAGCATTAGCCAGGTTCATCATATTGACTGGCAAGTCGATAACTTGTTGGGAATCTGGGCAACTTACAAAGTAGTTGTTTACGGCGAATAAAATTATTCCACCTGATTTCGGCTGTTGGTTTCTACTAGATCAACAGTCGAAATCAATGTTATCCAATTTTTTACTTCGGTTTCTCAGCCGATTATTTCCAGGGACCCCAACATAATTCTTTACCTCTGCTACAATTATTCTAGCACCCAAAATCGCCGGTGGGCTTCTGGAAACTTCTGAAATAGGCAAGAAAAAGCTCATTTTGTAATTTAGAACTGACAAGGCCATGTAACAACTCACCATTCTAAAGGGCATCCTGCATTCCAAGCGAGCCAACATCTATTACCTGGAAAAATGCCGGGGCATGCAAAAAGATAGCCGGGTACTTTATCTAACCGAAGTGCAGGAAGAAAAACAATGCACTAAAATTCCTATCCCCAATACTTCAGTCATTTTACTTGAAACAGGAACAGGAACACCCATTAGCCAGGCTGGGGTCAGAATGCTGGCCTCAGCTGGTGTACTCATCGGTTTTTGTGACGATGGAGGAACGCCATTATTGATGGCCAATGAAGTCGAATGGCTAAGCCAGCAAAGTGAATACCGGCCTATCGAATATAGTCAGGGCTGGTTATCGTTCTGGTTTGATGAGCAAACGATTGACTGTTGCCAAATAGTTTCAGGCCAGCCAGTTCAATTATTTGCAACAGATCTGGAATAAAGATAAGGATTTGCATATCGAGGGCATCATTAAAAATGGGGGTGACAAAGTAAAGATGTTAGCCAGTTTTGTGCGAAAATAGAACAGGCCGGAAACGTAACTCAGCTATTGCTGATTACAGTGACGAGAAGTTGATAATGGGTGAAAACAACGCAAATATGTTTTATGGATATTGATTATAATTCTAACGACTCTTTAAAAAATGCCTTCGTTCTAATATTGATTTTAAAAAATATTGTCTACTATTGCATAAAATACGAAACCCAGCCATAAAATAACAAAAGGATAAAATAAACCGGTAATGAATCACACCGTCCATAACAAACTCGTTTCTTTCATCTGGTCCATCGCTGACGATTGCCTGCGCGATGTCTATGTGCGCGGCAAATACCGTGACGTTATCTTGCCCATGGTGGTCTTGCGCCGACTGGACACCCTGCTGGAACCCAGTAAACAAAAAGTGCTGGAAGAAGTCGCCTTTCAGCAAAACGAAATGGGGCTGACAGAGCTGGATGACAGTGGTCTGAAAGATGCTGCGGGTTATGTATTTTACAACACCAGTAAATGGACATTGACCCAGCTCTACAATAGCGCCACCGGGAGCAGTTTTGGGATAAAGTCAGTCAATATGGTGCTATCCATTACTAACTTACATCATAATGTAGCTATACCCACTACAACCCTATCGACGGATGATCATAAAACGATTCACCTGCGAACGACAACAAAGGCGGAGGGGCGACAGAAACAAATTTACGATGCCTTGAATATTAAGCCTGATCTAATAGGAAAATATAAAACAATGATTGATAAGAAAAAATCTGTAGTGCCAACTAAATCAAATTAAAAATTTCCTGATTACCCATGAGCCTCAGCCAACTTGGAGGCCATAGGAAGTGTGAACTCTAGAGTATATGTGGTGTCCATTTTTTCGGATTAAAAATTATATACAAAAAAGTGGAAAAACCAACTATTTTTCACGACTGTAAAATTTACACCACATTCCTATTTTTATAACCATAATCAATTCAATGTGTTACTGGGTTCGACCAGTCATTAATCTAGCTGAAGGTTCTACTTAATCAGGAAAAATTTTAACTTATTGAAATACTGGGAAATTGATAATAAAAGCTGCGAAGGTGGGTTTGGTCTTCTGTGAGTTCGTCACCCTGGTTCCATCGTTGATAGGTCCGGGGAGCGATGCCAATGAGCTCACACGCTAGCTTTTGTCGGGCTCCGTTTTGCACGGCTTCATCAATCAAGGCACAATATTGTTTGCGATCCGGGTAGGCGATTATTCGACCGCCTTTTCCTCCCAGATCGCTTGGCACTTTTTTGACAACACCAATAGCGCCGCTCTTTCTGATAATGCTTTATCCTTACGATTAAGCTCTTTCTGTAAGCGTTTGTTTTCTTGTCGGCGCTTTTTTTGTTCCTGCCGGGATAAGGGTTCAACCGCTTGATGGACAGTTAAAAATTCGGTTTTCCATGATTCCAGGTGGTGGGGATAAATTCCATTTTCCTGGCAGTAGTTGCTCACCTGTTCATCATTCAGACCGTGGCAGTGCATTAGCGCATCAAGACGTTGTGTTTTAGTCCAATCTTGGGGGCTTTTTTCCTTTGTCATTGGTGTTTCAAGGCTCTCTAGTTCATTGTTCTTGGCTAATCGGATCCATTTTTGAAGGGTGGAATATCCCACGCCTAAGTGGTTAGTAATATTTTTAAGGGTTTGATCAGAATGTTTCGATAATGCTTTTTCTACGCATTGTACTTTAAAGGCTTGGTTAAATTTAGCCATTTCTGTCTCCATT
>JALXCS010000057.1 GCA_026990815.1 Methylomonas sp.
TGTGCCTGATATTGTTTGGTCTGCAAAACCTGGTGGAGCGGTTTTTAAGAAAATTTTTCCGGAATCTTTATTGGTTATGCAGGTTGTTGATTATTATCCTGCCTTCAGGGGAAATTACATCAAGATAATAGAGAAAAGGGATTACCATACAGCAGATCATGTGTTTTTGATTGGCAATGCCCTGTTGGACTATGTTGTTAATGAACTTGAAATAGAAGCTGAAAAAGTTTTAGATAAAGAAAAAAGATTGAAATAGGCGATTAATATTCAGATTATACATTGATACAAAAAAAACTGGGTTGGTCAGCAAAAACGTCCCTAGATAAAGGTATAAAGGAAACACTGGAATTTTATAAAAATAATATGGATGAATATATCAAATGATTCTTCAATGTAATCCTAAAGCAAGTTATTTTGCCCACAAGAAAGAAATTGATGAGGTCGTTTCCCGGGTTTTAGACAGTGGCTGGTATATTTTGGGGGATGAATGTTTTGCCTTTGAAAGGGAGTTTTCACAGTTTAATCAGAATGACTTTGCGCTGGGCGTAGCAAGTGGAACGGATGCTCTTGAACTTGCTTTGCGTGCTATCGGTGTCGGGGGTGGAGACCAGGTTATAACCGTTTCTCATACGGCAGTAGCAACTGTTTCGGCAATTTCCAGAGTTGGTGCTGAACCGGTCTTTGTGGATATCCTGGATGATTACACGCTTGATCCAGAGCAATTGGAAATGGCACTGAAGCAAATTAAAGCAAAAGTAGTCATTGCTGTGCATTTATATGGTCAGCCAGCCGATATGGATTTGATAATGGCTATTGCAGAGCAGTTTGATGTACCAGTTATCGAAGATTGTGCCCAGTCGCACGGTGCTTTATTTAATGGAAAAAAAGTAGGCTCATTTGGTATCGCAGGTTGTTTTAGTTTTTATCCAACAAAAAATCTTGGCGCTATTGGTGATGGCGGTATGTTGGTCACCAGTAACAAAGAAGTTTATGAAGCAGCAAAAATTATTCGCCAATACGGCTGGAAAGAGCGGTATATTAGTGAGGTGCAAGGTATAAACAGTCGTTTGGATGAACTGCAGGCTGCCATTTTGCGGATTAAATTAAAATATCTTCAGCAGTCCAATCAGCAACGACAGAAAATAGCCCAGTTTTATTTTGATAATTTATCTGATACGCATTTATTTTTTCCAGCAAAGAGATCTATCACAGAGCATGTTTTTCATCAGTTTGTTGTTAGGACTCAAAACCGTGATTATTTGCAATCTCACTTGAGCGATAAACAGATAGGAACTGCCGTTCATTATCCCAAGCCTGTTCATCAACAGCCCGCGTATAAGAATCCAAAATTTTGCCCTTTGCCGCTGACCAATACAGAAAGGTTTTGTTCGCAAATATTAAGTTTACCAATGTACCCAGAATTGTCTGATAATGAAGTAGCTAAAGTCTGCAATGCTGTGAATAGCATATTGTCTTGAACAATCCCGCACATCCAATGTTTTATTATTGTACTTACTTTGACAAAAATTATTTAACCAAAGGCTTGGCTTTGTTTAAGTCTTTGAAAAAGCATAGTGATCCATTCAGGTTATATATTCTGTGTATGGATGAGGAAACCTATCATTTTATACGGGTCCTTGAGGAGCAATATAATGAAATGATACCCATTGCTCTAGGAGATCTTGAGTCCTGGGATCAAGGGCTGCTTGAAGCGAAGAAAAATAGAAGCCAGATTGAATACTATTTCACCCTAAGCCCGATTCTGCCGCTTTATGTACTCAACTTAGCCAATAATATTGACATCATCACTTATCTGGATGCGGATTTGTATTTTTACTCAAATCCAAGACTAATTTACGAAGAGTTGGGTGTAAATTCAATCCTTATTATCGAACATCGTTTTACAGAAGTGTTGAAGAAATTTGAAAAAAATGGTCGGTTTAATGTCCAATATCAAAGTTTTAGAAACGATCAGCAAGGTATTGCTTGTCTGGAAATCTGGCGGGAGCAGTGTTTGGAGTGGTGTCATGATCGCTCGGAAAATGGCAAATATGCTGATCAGGGTTATTTAAATGAGTGGCCTGGCCGGTATGACAAACTGGTTGTTTCCCGATTAAAAGGAGCAGGAGTCGCTCCTTGGAATGTTGCACAATATGAAATTGATATTAATAATGGTGTAAATATTGATGGTGAGCCGATGGTTTTTTATCATTTTCATTCGGTAAGAAAGCTGTTTAACATGATTTATACAACAGAATTTGGTGTTTATAAGCTTAACAAAAAGCAAAAAAACCTAATTCGTTTATACAAAAAATATCTACAGGAGCTGGAAAAAGTTTATATTGAATTTAATGTCGAGAACATAGCCCCAGTTAGTCAGGAAATAAGATACAATAAATACCAGTTACTGTTGTTAATTAA
>JALXCS010000058.1 GCA_026990815.1 Methylomonas sp.
ACTGACATGTCTGCACACCCTTCTCATGTTGTTTCGAGAAAGACTAACAAACTTGCTATTTTATTGAAAGAATTATTTACATCAATTTGTAGCTATACCCTATGCGGCAGTTCAAACACCACCCATGCCAGCGCGACTGTTGAAATTGGCTGAAGCTTATTGGCAATCAGGAAATCTTAAATACAAAAAAGCCCTGGTTCTTACGAACCAGGGCTTTTTTTAACAATACGGAGTAATCTAAAAAGGATCGAGTAGTTTACTTATAAGGTACCTACAGCATTTAATTCGGCAAATGCCTGCTCAAGACGTTTCACCATTCCAAGTTCTCCGGCTCTTTGCCATGCACGAGGATCATAATACTTTTTATTTGGCTTATCATCCCCTTCAGGATTACCTATTTGGCCTTGCAGGTAAGCCTCGTGTTCCTTGTAGTAATCCATAACAGCTTTCCATGTAGCCCATTGGGTATCAGTATCAATATTCATCTTAACCACTCCATAGCTAATGGATTCTTTGATCTCTTCTGGGCTAGAACCAGATCCACCATGGAAAACAAAATTCAAAGTGTTTTCAGGAACTCCAAATTTTTCAGAAACATATTTTTGAGAATTATCTAAAATTTTTGGCGTTAATTTAACATTTCCCGGTTTATAAACTCCATGTACATTACCGAATGAAGCAGCAATTGTGAAACGTGGGCTTATTTTGCTCAGCTGTTCATATGCATACGCAACTTCTTCAGGTTGGGTATATAGGAGCGATTGATCCATATCAGTATTATCAACACCATCCTCTTCGCCACCAGTCACACCAAGTTCAATTTCCAAAGTCATGTCCATTTTTGACATACGCTTCAGATATTCGCCACAAATCTCAATATTTTCTTCCAAGCTTTCCTCTGAAAGATCAAGCATATGTGAACTGAACAAAGGACTTCCAGTTTGTTCATAATGCTTCTCCCCTGCATCCAATAACCCATCAATCCAAGGCAATAATTTTTTTGCAGCGTGATCGGTGTGCAAAATCACTGGTACGCCATAATGTTTAGCAACATTATGAACATGTTTCGCGCCGGAAATAGCTCCTAAAATTGCACATTGCTGTCCTTCTAATTTCAAACCTTTGCCTGCAACAAAGGCAGCCCCACCGTTGGAAAACTGAACAATTGCAGCTGATTTAACTTTAGCTGCCGCTTCTAAAACGGCGTTAATAGTGCCTGTACTGATGACATTCACTGCAGGAAGTGCAAAATTTTGACTTTTACAAATTTCAAAAATCTTTTGGACGCCGTCGCCTGTGACAACACCAGTTTCAACTACATCTGATACTTTTTGTGACATGAATCGTTCCTGTGTATTAACATTTCCATTTCATAATAAATGGGAAAATAATACTTTTTTTAACTTAAAAAATTAACTCAAGCCCAATTGATTTCAATCAGGCTTGACTCGTTAATACAATTAGCCTTCTAATTTTGCCAAACGATCAGCAAGTAATTCTTCTAGACTAACTAAGGCTTTGGTAAAACCATCAATCCCTTCTGACAACTTATCAGTTGCCATCCTATTTTCAGCATGCATTCGATCAAATGTATCTTTATCAACAGATATTTTTTCAATATCCATATTGTCAGCTTTTGCTGGATCTAGTTTGCGTGGCAACTCTCCCTCAGTAGATTGAAGCTCTCCTAATAAGGCAGGCGAAATAGTAAGCAAATCACAACCTGCAAGTTCTGTGATTTCACCAATATTACGGAAACTGGCTCCCATCACTTCAGTTTTATAGCCAAATTTCTTATAGTAGTTATAAACATTAGTAACAGAAACCACCCCAGGATCCTCATTTGGAGGATATGAATCTCTGCCGGTATCTTTTTTATACCAGTCAAGAATACGACCCACAAATGGTGATATCAGTGTTATACCTGCTTCCGCACATGCTATAGCCTGGTGAATACCAAACAGCAATGTTAGATTACAATGAATCCCTTCTTTTTCAAGAACTTCTGCTGCTTTAATTCCTTCCCATGTCGCAGCAACCTTAATAAGAATTCTTTCTTTTGAAATACCTTGCGCTTCATACTGCTCAATTATTTCACGACCTTTTGCTATGGTTCCATCGATATCATAAGAAAGTCGAGCATCCACTTCTGTTGAAACTCGGCCTGGAATAATTTCTAATATCTTTAAACCAAATGACACTGCCAAACGATCAAATGCCAAAGTTACAACATCATTGGCCGAAGCATCTTTCCCCAAGGTTTCTCTCGCACCACTGAGAGTATCATCTACAATATCTTGATATTGCGGCATTTGTGCTGCAGCAGTAATCAAAGAAGGATTTGTTGTTGCATCTCTGGGTTTATAGGTTTCTATTGCCTGTAAATCCCCTGTATCAGCAACAACAACTGTCATTTCCTTAAGTTGTTCAAGTAAATTTGCCATAACGGGTACCTTAAAAATTTAATAAAATTTGATTTAATAGCCATACTGCTTAAACTATTGTTTAACTTCGTTATTTACAACAGTCGCAGTAATAATCTTAATAGAATTTATCTGATATTAAGTACGATTCCGTAAGTATTTTTCAACTCCAGAAGCTTTAGCAGAAGCATTTTGTCTTTCCGACACTTTCCGCTTTGCTAGATATTTTGCGACACTACTTGATGCCGTTTCTTTTTTACTAGCCAGATATTTTGCAACCCCAGTCGCTCCACCTTGCTTTTCAGCCAAGTATTTTGCAACTCTTGACTGACCTTCGCCTACACTTGCTACAGCTTTTTTATAGCTTGGCTTACGTCTTGCTGGCTTTTTCTCGACAGGTGCGTTTTTGTTTTTGACATAAAACAGCCCAACCAGTACCAAAACAACCAAGCCGATCACTAACGTCATATCAGAACCTTCTTTCTCTTCAGCTTTTGAATATGAATCTGTTGTAGAGGTTTTCGTTGAAGATGAACTTGACCTTATTCTACTAGAAGATTTAGCAGATCTACTAGGTTTATAATTTGGATCTTTATAAACCACTTTAGGTTGAAAGTTGGTAGCCGGATATTTTGAATCCGCAGCAGAAGAATTAGAAGCACTTGGTTTATAGCTTTCGTCCTTATAAAGAACTTTCGGCTTGAAATCAGATGCTGGATATTCATTTGCTTGCGTTAGCGATACATACCCTGTCAAAATAAATCCGACGAGTAAAGCATTTAATATATTTTTCATTTTTTAACTTCCCCTTATAATTCGACAGCAATCATTGACTCTTTGAATTTGATTTTCAAAATCAAAGAGTCATATTCTCTAATTATTTATTACAGCATACCAGCTTTTAAATCAATGATTAGACCTGATTAAGGATATTATCGACCGTAAAGCCAAACTCCTTGAACAAATCTCCCGCCGGCGCAGACTCGCCAAACCGATCCAGACCAATGACTTTTCCTTCACTGCCAGCATATTTCCACCAAAGATCCGTTACACCCGCTTCAATGACCACTCGCTTAGTCATCTCTGATGGCAATACGCTTTCTCGGTAGACTTCATCCTGAGCATCAAAAACATTCGTCGATGGCATCGATACCACTCGCACTTTCTTGCCCTGGCCTCTCAACTCTTCTGCCACCTTAACAGCAAGTTCTACTTCAGAACCCGTGGCTATAAAAATTAGCTCCGGCAACCCTTCACTGTCCGTTAAAATATAACCACCTTTGCTAATCGCTGCAATTTGCTCTGGTGTCCTTGGCATATGCGGCAATCCCTGACGCGAAAAAATCAGGCTGGAAGGGCCATCCTTACGCTCTAGTGCTGCTTTCCAGCATACCGCCGATTCAACTGCATCACAAGGCCGCCATAACTGCATATTAGGGATTAGCCGGATGGTGGCTGTCTGTTCAACAGGCTGATGCGTCGGACCATCTTCGCCCAATCCTATCGAATCATGGGTGTAAACAAAAATAGTCGGAATCTTCATTAATGCCGCCATGCGTAAGGCATTCCGAGCATACTCGGAGAACATTTCAAAAGTGGCGCCATACGGCTTGAAACCCCCATATAAGGCTTCGCCGTTCATCATCGCCGACATACCAAATTCCCGTACGCCATAGTAAACATAATTGCCGTCATACGGCGGCTTATTAACGTCTTTGCAATCCGACCATAAGGTCAGATTGGAACCTGCCAAATCGGCAGAACCTCCCAGTAATTCTGGCAATAAGGGACCAAATCCGTTTAAAGTATTCTGTGAGGCTTTGCGGCTGGCAATTTTTTCTGCTTTGGCATCGACTTCTGCAATAAAAGCACTGGCTTTTTCTTCCCAGCCTTTGGGCAATTCACCTGCCATGCGGCGCTCATATTCTGCGGCTAATTCCGGATGGGCGCTGCGGTACGCTTCGAATTTCTTTTTCCATTCCGCCTCTAATTCAGAACCTTTGCTTTTAGCATCCCAGCCCACATAAATGTCTTCCGGAATTTCAAAAGGCGCATGGGGCCAACCGATAGTTTCTCTCACCAAGGCAATTTCATCTTCACCCAGTGCTGCACCGTGACATTCTTCTTTACCTTGTTTGTTAGGTGAACCCCAACCAATGATGGTTTGACAGCAAATCAAGGTTGGCTTGTCGGTCACTGAACGCGCTTCTTCGATCGCTTTTTTAACAGCATCGGCATCATGCCCGTCAACTTTTGGTATCACATGCCAGCCATAGGCTTCAAAGCGTTTTGGGGTATCGTCCAGAAACCAGCCCGGTACGCCCCCTTCACCACGCACTTCACCATCAATTGATATATTGTTGTCGTCATAAAAGGCGACCAGCTTACCTAATCCCATTGATCCCGCTAATGAACACACTTCATGCGAAATGCCTTCCATCAAGCAGCCATCTCCTAAAAATACGTAGGTATGATTGTCAACAATTTCATGACCCGGACGGTTAAACTGACCGGCTAAGGTCCGTTCCGCCAACGCCATACCGACTGCATTGGCAATCCCTTGGCCTAAAGGTCCGGTGGTGGTTTCAACACCCGGCGCATAACCATATTCAGGATGACCTGGGGTTTTTGAATGAAGTTGTCGGAAGTTCTTCAGCTCTTCGATCGGTAAATCATAGCCCGTTAAGTGTAATAACGAATACAACAGCATGGAACCATGGCCATTCGATAAGATAAATCGATCCCGACCAGGCCATTTTGGATTCGTGGGATTGTGCTTTAAGTAATCATTCCAAAGAACTTCGGCTATATCAGCCATGCCCATTGGGGCTCCAGGGTGCCCTGAGTTGGCTTTTTGTACCGCATCCATGCTTAATGCGCGTATAGCGTTGGCTAAATCTCGACGCGAAGGCATATTCTTCTCCTCATTCGGTATGGTTTTAATAATTAGACAGGTCGTACTTGTTTACAACCTTTGGCTTGTTGATTTCAAGGCGATCAAAGCTAGACGAGTGATAGGCAGATCTATCACTCGTGCTTTTGACATCATTCCAAATTAGCGTGACGCGTCCGCATCTCTTCTTCCGGTATGCCTTTCTCCCAGATAAGATGGGAAATCAGTGCTTCCAGAAAACATAACGTCGACAGTTCGAAAACCGTCCCCATCGGCATACCTTTAACTTTGCCGTACAGTTCGGATGTACCAATCTGGAACACCGCATCCGCCAAATCGCCAATCGTTGAGTCGCTCTTCGCCGATATCAAAACAATCTTGGCTCCGATTGCTTTGGCTTTTTTGGTGAATGCAATGAGCTGCTCCGTCTCACCAGAACCGGATATGATGATCAACAGGTCACCTTTTTGGATGCTCGGTGTGGTAATCTCGCCAACAACACTGACATCGTAACCTCCATGCATCAAACGCATCGCAAAAAAATTGCCAACTAATTTCGACCGGCCAGCACCTGAAATGAAAACCCGCCTGGCATCATCCAGCATTGCCACCATCTTTTCTGCATAGCTGTCATTAGTCGCATCCAGGATCTCGGCAATCTTGTCGACAACCAGACGCTGATTTTCTTTTTGCCACATCGCTTACGCCCCTGCAGCAGCCTCTACCAGCTCGCGAATTTCACGGGCTGCATCGGCTGGTGATGGTGCACCATAGATGGCTGCGCCGACGACGATGATGTCTGCACCTGCTTCAACCACTTGTTGAACGGTCGCTGGCTTGATACCACCTGCCACTGAAATTCTAACGTCCAAACCTAATCCTGCGATGTCTTGTAAATCACCAAAAGGTGTTTGACCCGCTGCCTGGGCATCCAATCCAGTATGAATACCAATGATCTGTGCACCCAATGCCGCTGAAGCTTTAGCACACTCAATTTTGTCGGGCACATTGATCAGATCAACTTGCGCTTCGGCACCGTGGGCTTTCGCTGCTTTTACTACCCCTTCAATGGTCGGCAAGCCTGATACTCCCAGTACTGTACAAATATCAGCCCCCGCTGCGTAAAATGGCGTCGCTTCATATTCACCCGCATCCATTGTCTTCAGGTCAACTAATAACAATTGATCCGGGAATAATGATCTCAGCTCTTCTACTAAACTTAATCCATTCGCTTTGATACACGGTGTACCAATCTCAAATATATCAACGTGCGGCGCTACTTCTTTCGCCAACGCCACTGACTGATCAAAATCTAATGCATCAATTGCTATCTGTATTAATGGTTGTGCCATGTTATATGCTCCAATTCAATGTTGTTTTTGTTGGTTACTTAATTTTAATTATGCGAACGCCACTTTAAAACAGAAAAAAGCGGCTGTCAATCTCGAACAATTTTCCCGCATAAATCCTTAAATAACCCATAATTTATAAAGCTTCCTAATTTAGCTACAGCTTCCTCTTTCATTTCAACACACATAATTTTTCATTGAAATAAAAAACAAGAGAAATCAAAACAATATAAGTCTTTTCCAATTTTTTCACAAACGAATTAGAAAAGACCCTATCATTCATTATTTACTTCGAAGGTATTTTTCAACCCCGCTTAGTTTTGGTGTTTTAGTAGTTGAATTGTGTCGTTTATCTAAATATTTTTCAACCCCTGTACCCGCATTTGACGATACCTCATTTGCCAGAATCAATTGCCCCTCTATACTTTGACTATTACCTTCGCTTGAAAGCAGTTTGATTTTTGCAGCTAAAGCGGACTTTCTAACTAAATATTTTGATACGCTAGAAGCACGAGGGAAAACTCCTCCCAAAATTTTCTTTTTCGTCATATATTTCGAAACGCTAGTTCCAGCAGTTTGTTGTTGACCGCTACCCACCTTGTTTTCAAGATAACGCTCCACACTACTCTTCTTTTGTTCAAGTTTCTGGGATAAAATCTGTTTTTTTAAATATTTATCTACACTTGATAGTGCAGGCCTACTCTTATCCAGAATAATTTTATTTGCTAAGTATTTCGCCACTCCTGAAGCAGTTTTTTCTTTTTTTTCGCCCAAATATTGACTGACCCCACTCAATTGCACATTATTTTCAGGTATCTCATCATGCTCTTCCTGTAGTTCAGTAGGCTGTTGGGCTATTTTTTCAGCCGCTAATCTTGCTGCTTCAGCTTCCTGTGCCTGATATTTTGCAACTAAAGCCAAAGCCTCCGCTTTTTTTAAATCTTTCTCTATTTTTGATAAATATTTTTCAACTCCAGTTTTAGGAGCTTTTTCGCGGGCTTCCAATAATTTTTTAAAAAGATATTTCGAAACGCTTGACGAAGGTCGCCTTTTCTGTTCGTTAACATTCTGTTTAACTATATATTGAGCAACACGGCTCGAACTCCTCCTCCCCGGAGTCAATGACCGTTTCATCAAATATTTTTTTACACCAGAAGCTATGGGGGTATTTTTTAGCTCCAAAATTTGTTTTGCCAAATATCTATTGACACTTGTAGTTTCTTTAGGCGGTTTGTTTTGCAAATAACGCCCAACACTTGTCGCAGACACTTCGATTAAATAACCACCTTCCATCTCAGCTTCCTTCGATTTAATTTCTTGCTTTGTTTTAATGGCCATAAGATTATAATTCTTTATATTGTGATTATCCGTCCAAACCAAGCAACATTGGCTTGGACGGTTTTAGTAAACATTGCAATAAATGGTTCCTTAGCGCGGACAAGTACCCGGTTAACTTACCATTAAATCAATGATTAGACCTGATTAAGGATATTATCGACCGTAAAGCCAAACTCCTTGAACAAATCTCCCGCCGGCGCAGACTCGCCAA
>JALXCS010000059.1 GCA_026990815.1 Methylomonas sp.
TGACAGGCTGGGTGGGTAGTATTGCCTGCGCTCAGGAAGAAAAGTGGGACTACGAACTACCCGAATTAAATGAGCCCATTAGCACCGTTGTTTTGAGTCTGGACGGTGCCTATATATTGATGGCAAACGAAGGGTATCATGAAGCCATGGTTGGCAGTCTTTCTTTATATGATTGCCATGGGGAACGTCAGCACACGCTTTATTTAGGTGAAGCACCCGAGTATGGAAAAACAAGTTTTAAAGAACGCTACGAACATGAAATTAGTCGCCTTAAAGCACGTTACCCCGATGCACTTTACCTTGGCATTGCTGATGGTGCAAAGGATAATTGGACATTTTTAGAGCAACATACTGAGCGGCAATTACTTGATTTTTATTATGTTACGGAATATTTAGCCAAGGCATCCTATGGGGTTTACCCGAAAAAAGCAACGGAGGTTCAACGCAAAAAATGGTTATCCGATCGATGTTCACAGCTTAAACATGAAAAAAATGCGGCACAAATCATTTTGGACGAATTAAACACGTTCACTGACAACAAGTTATCTAAATCTGTCAAAGATGATTTAGAATCAACCATGACGTATTTTAGTAATAATATTGCCAAGGAACGAATGGACTATGCTCTGCATATGGATAAACAATTGCCGATTGGTTCCGGTGTGACCGAAGCGGCTTGCAAAACCTTAGTTAAGCAACGACTTTGTGGTTCGGGTATGCGTTGGAAAATGAAAGGAGCTAAGGTCGTGCTGAGTTTACGCGCATTAGTTCAGACAACAAATAGATGGCAACAGTTTTGGGATAAGATTATTCAGGTAGGCGTCGGGTATCAAACCGCCTGAAACATTATATTTAAGCCCCACCCACTCAAATATTGTTATAAAACAGATGTCTCAAATTCATAAACCCAGAAAACGGTTTGGACAAAATTTTTTGCATGATTATGCTGTTGTTGAAAACATCGTAGCCTGCGTGCAGCCCAAACCAGGCGATCATATTGTTGAAATTGGTCCTGGAAAGGGGGTATTGACAGAGTTTTTGCTGAGACCTGATATTCAACTGGATATTATTGAACTCGATAGAGATTTGGTTTCGTTGCTGGAAAAAAAATTTTCTTGTCAAGAAAACTTGCGAGTTTATAGCGCGGATGCATTGCAATTCGACTTTTCAGAGTTAAGAAAACAGAATGAAAAGCTCAGAATTGTTGGAAATTTACCCTACAATATTTCCACTCCGTTGCTTTTCCATTTGTTTGAAAATGTTGAATGCATCAACGATATGTATTTCATGTTACAAAAGCAAGTGGTTGATAGAATTTGCGCACTGCCCGGGAGCAAGAAATATGGCCGGCTAAGTGTGATGAGCCAATATTATTGTAGTCCGGAGATGCTGTTCGAAGTGGCACCTGATAGCTTTGATCCATCGCCGAAAGTGATGTCTGCTGTTATCAGGTTGGAGCCGCATGCTGAGCCAAAAGTAGATGTCTCATCGTTTGCTTGTCTTGATAGAGTAGTTAAACAAGCCTTTTCACAAAGAAGAAAAACTCTAAGAAATTCAATCGGAGGGCTGATTTCAGAAGATGTCATTAAATTGTTATCAATTGATTCTGGCCTTAGAGCGGAAGCGCTATCCTTGCGCGATTTTTCTAAATTGAGTAATGCTTTGTATGAAATAGAGAACGGGTAACTGCCTCGTGATAGGGTGTAATTTTTAAAAGGCAAATTTTTAATCAAAAAATACTCGTTAATTTTAGCAAGATCACGCAGAAATCAACTGCTATAAAAGTTCTTCTATAGTCGCTGCGGCGCGTTTAACATCTAAAAATATTAATCCCAGTTTGGCATTGGGTTTGGCTAGAACAGTTAGAACGGCTTCAGGCCCGGCATGAGTCATCAATACATATCCGGAATCCCCTCTAATTAAAACTTGCTCGAGGGTTCCTCTTTCCAGTTCTTGTGACGTTCTATCGCCCAACGAAAGCATTGCTGCACTCATTGCTCCGACACGATCTTCATCAAAACCAGCTGGCAAAGCCGAAGCCATCATTAAGCCATCTGTTGAAATAACGCCAGATGCTTCTATATCAGCAGATGTTCCATTTAATTCATTTAACACAGATTTCAACATATCTGATCGCATATTATTCCCCTTGGAGTGTATTAGTTGTATTTAACGCAAACTCTTGTTTTATAGCCAGCCGGCAAGCCTTTAGGTTTGCAAATGGTTGGTCTAAAGCTGTTGGTTGTCTTTGAGATTGATGTTTGTGCATTATTGATGAAAATCTATATCCTGATTTCCTAAAACCTTACAAAATACAGGCTGATAAAGTTTAGCATAATTATTTCGGCTATCAAATTATAGCTTCTTTTTAATCTGTAAATATAAACTTACATCCTAAACGGAATTATTATAACC
>JALXCS010000060.1 GCA_026990815.1 Methylomonas sp.
TGATATCAATTGACTCTTTCAGTTGCTGCTCAATTGTCTGGACGGTATCAGATTGCAAACCCAAGGCATTAATTTGTTCAATAATCCGGCTGCGTTCGGTATCATCAATATGGCCATCGGCCTGTGCGGCGGCAATCATGGTTTTTAACAAGCCCAAGCTGCGTTTTTCTTTGGCTTCTCCGGATAGTTCGCTAATGGGCGTAGCAGTAGCATCCGCAATTTTTCCGGTATTTTGTTGTTGCCATTCATTATAGGTTTGGTAGGCCAAACCACCAATTGCGGCAAGGCTGCCCAGTTTAAGCGCTGTGCCGGTTAATTTTCTACCGATTTTGGTTCCCAGCAATGCGGCAATAACGCCGGTTGCCAAAGCCCCTTTGCCAGCGGCAGAGAGCATTTTTTTACGTTCATTAGGGTCATCCGGAATATCCAGGCGATCTTCAACAATATTTTTTCCTTTCTCGACATATTCCTGGCCAGTTTTTAACATTAAATCCATTATTTCTTGTATATTCATTTTTTTCCTCCAATTTGTTTTTTTCAAACATCTTCATTCTGTGTTATTCAGAACACGACGTCAATCACTCGATACATAATCAGGCAAAGCGATGACTGAATCATCAATACGCAGTTCGCCACTGATAACAATTTTTGCAGTGAGTCCTCCATGTCCGAGCATGGCATTATAGCCCCCTGGTCCTAAAACACTTTCCATGCGAGAGCAGGGGTGACAAAATCCAGTACCTAGTAATATTGCATTGCCAATCCGAAAATATTGTCCTTTCAAAGCGTGCAGGTTGATGCCTGAAACCAACAAATTTCGTCGAAGCATCGGTGCAAAGATTTGCTGGTCAGTGAATGCAGCAATGACAGCCAAATGTTCCTGCTGAAACAAACTGACGTGTCTTTTTCCACTTCGACCTTGATATCTGTCTCCTTCCAACCCCTGGTTTTCATCTGCATAAACAGTATCAACCGGAATCATGTTTTGTTTACGTCCAGGGCGCAGACCAATCCACAAAAGTTTTCCAGATTTTGGAAATTGCTGACGCAAGCTTTTAATGTTTTGCATGCTTGAATTGCGTAATCATTTTTTCAATCTGTGGGCGTTGCTCTTGTATGCTTTGCACTAATTGAAATTGCTGACAGGCGCGCTCTAAATTCTGTTCGGGATATGAAGTTTTGAAATAGTGATTGCCTTGCAAATAATCCGTAAAAAAACGCAGGCCTAATTCAAAGGGCAGTAATTCGATGGCTGAATACAAATAATCGTAATCATGTTCAGTGAAAAACTGTTTTGTTTGAATAAGGTAATGTTTCAGAATCAATTCACAAATATCCAGATCAAAACGGCCAGGATTATCTGTTTGGCAGCACGAGCGCAGACAATCTCCAATATCATAATGGACTAGCCCCGGTTTTACGGTATCAAGATCAATGATGCTGATGATTTTTCTATTAGTTTTGCTAAATAGAAGATTATTCAATTTAGGGTCGCCATGAATAACCCGGTCAGAAAGTAAACCTTGCTGTTTGGCTTTCTCCAGTACATCCACCCGATTTTGAAAACGCTCAATAAATTGTTGGCAAAACTTGATGTCGGGATTTTCTTTGTTTGCCGGTTTTGTCTGATGATAGTTTTCCAGGTATTGCGGAGTAATATGAAAGCCGGGCAGGGTGTCATGTAATTTCGTGATTGCTAAACCGGCAACCCGGCAATGAAATTCCCCCAGGGCACTGCCCACCTGTTCAGCATCGCTGTTTTGAGAAAGATTTTCCAGCGTGGTCGAGTCGCCAATAAAATTTAATGCCCGCCAATATTGCTGTTGATTATCAACCAGAAAAAGACAGCCATGATGCGTGGAAAAAATTTCAGGCAGAGTAAGTTGCTGTCGGCATTGGCCGGGATTTTGAAAATGCTGGATCAGGGTTTGAATATTTTTCATGACCCATTCGGGTTTTGGGAAGACCTCCTGATTAATTCGCTGTAGGATAAAACGCGGGTATTTTACAGAATGACAGATAACCAAAAAGGTGTCATTGATTAACCCTGAGCCATAATTTTGAATGGAAATGATTTCTGCGCCAGTAAATTGCCGGGCAATTGTATGAAGCTCATTATCAGTAGTGGTGTTCACGGCTAAAAATCAGGGGTGTTTTAGCCGGTAGAGCGCGGAAATATCTTCATCACCAAAACCTTTTTTCATGAGTTGCGCATAATTTTCTATTGTTTGTTCAGCAAGTGGAATGGCAGAGTCATTTTGTTTTGCCATGGTTTGGCAAATTTTAAGATCTTTATGATGCAAGGCCAGTTTGAAACCGGGAGCAAAAGTGCCTTGCGTCATGGTTTGGCCGCGATGCTCAAGAAACCAGTTACTAGCTGCACCACCAGAAATAACCTCGATGACTTTCTCCAAAGGTAAGCTCTGTGCTTCTGCAAAGGCCAATGCTTCAGTCACAGCCTGATTAATGCCTGCCGCCATGATTTGATTGACGGCTTTTGTACCTTGTCCAGACCCTGTTGCTCCCATATACATGATCCGGCTGCTTATCGCCTCCAGGACAGGTTTGATTTTTTCTAATGCTTGCTGATTGCCACCAACCATCATCGCCAATGTGCCATTCTTTGCGCCTTCAACACCACCGGAAACCGGGGCATCCAGAAAATCTACCTGTTTTTTAGCAAGTAATGACGCAGCTTGTTCTGCTGTTTTACTGCTGACTGTCGACATATCGACAACGACAGAACCCGGTTTGATTGAGCCGGAAATACGGGTGACGATTTCCAGAACATCTTCGTCGGCAGAAACGCAAATCAGTACAACATCAACCGATGCAGCCAGTTCAGAGGGTGAATTGAAAACATCAACACCAAATTCCTTCCTGAATTTTTCGGCTTTGCTAAAAGTGCGATTATAAACACCCGCCAAAAAACCGGCTTCGGCAAGATTTATTGCCATGCCTTCACCCATCGCGCCTAAACCAATCATTCCGACTTTCATGATTATTTCTCCAAATAGGTATATGCAGTTAATCCAGCAAATAATTCCTGCTGATAACTGGCTTTTTCAGCTTCATTCAAGTTGCTTTCAGCCAGTTTGTGTTGAAAAGCTGTTTTGATTTTTTCTGTATCAATATGAACGTAATCCAGCACATCACTGACATGCTCACCTTCAAGATAGTGGCTAAACTGATAACCCTGTTCGGTCAGTTCAACATTGATTGAATGGGTATCTCCAAACAAATTATGCATATCGCCCAAAATTTCCTGATAGGCTCCTAACAGAAAAAAACCGATTATATAGGGTTTTGATTGATCAAGTTGATGTACAGGCAGGGTGTTTTCAATATTCTGGCTATCAATATAACAATCAATACGGCCATCAGAATCACAAGTCAAATCCTGGATGACTGCTCTTCGCGCGGGTTTTTCATCAAGCCGGTGGATTGGCATGATGGGGAAAATCTGGTTAATACCCCAAATATCTGGCATGGACTGGAAGATAGAAAGATTGCAAAAAATTTTATCCGCTAGTTTGTTATCCAGTTCGTGCTTGATTTCCAGGTGGCTGCGAATGTTGAGATCCAGGTTGTGATTGATCGATAGACATTGCCCAAGATGTTGTTGTTCCTGTTCTGCCAACTGTTCCAGACTGATTTCACCACGGGCAAAACGGAAACGGGATTCCTGAACCAGAAACTGACTGTCGTGCCAGGCTTCTTCAAGGGAATGATTGAAGTTTTGGTTAGCCGGTTGGGAACTTTCTGTCTGGGTTTCAATATCAATGACATTGCTGATGAGCGCCGCATGATGAGCCGTGATCGCTCGACCTGATTCAGTCACAATATCAGGATGTGGCAGATTTTTTTCTGAACAAATTTCAGCAAAACTGCGCACGATATTGTGGGCATATTCTTCAAGCGTGTAATTGATAGAGCATTCGTGACGCGAGCGGGTGCCTTCGTAATCTATACCTAAGCCTCCGCCCGCATCGACAATGCTGATTTTTGCGCCCAGTCGATAGAGTTCAGAAAAAAACTGGCTGGCCTCAGTCAAAGCATTTTTAATATCGTGAATATTGGCGACTTGCGAGCCCATGTGAAAATGCATCAGCTTCAAGCAATTCAGTAATTCAGTTTTCTTTAAACGATCAATCAATCTCAGAATCTCGGCGGCATGAAAACCAAATTTTGATTTTTCACCGCCACTGTTTTGCCATTTTCCTGCGCTGATGCTTGATAGCCTAACGCGAATACCCAGTTGGGGTTTAAGGTTAAGATTTCGGGATTCCTCGATGATGATTTCAAGTTCTGAGGGCTTTTCAATCACAATAAAAACTTGAAGCCCCAGTTTTAGTCCCATCAGAGCCAGACGAATATATGCGCGGTCTTTATAGCCATTGCAGATGACCAGGCCCTGTTTGGATAATCCCAAAATAGCCAGTAATTCAGGTTTGCTTCCAGCTTCCAGCCCGACATTATTTGCAGTCAGAATGCTTTCAACAACGGTGCCTTGTTGATTCACTTTAATGGGATAAACAGGCGTGTATTTGCCTTTAAAATTCATTTTATCGCAAGTCGTTTTAAAAGCGTTTTGCAAGGCAGTAACACGATCTCGCAAAATATCAGGGAATCGTAGAAGAATTGGCAGCTTTATGCCTTTAGCAATGAGTGCCTGAGTGATTTTATATAAATCAAGTTCAGCCTCATTAATTTTTCTTGGATGAACACATACATGGCCTTTTTCATTAACGGAAAAATAGCCTTCTCCCCAATTTTGGATGGCGTAGAGTTGTTCAGCCTGTTGGATGGACCAGTTGAAATTTAATTCGGATTTCACGGGTTTTTAAAAGCGGATGATAACAAATCAGCAAAAATGAAACGATGCCGGGTAACAAAAGTATATTATAATACCCTGCTGTTTTATCGAATAATTTTTCATTGTGACAGATGGATAACGCCAATTGGTTTACCGAAGTCGCTCCTGAAGCCGGGAGCGCTTTTTCCTTAAAAGTATCAAAAAAACTCCACGAAGAACAATCACAATTCCAGAAAATCGAAATATACCAAACCGAAGGCTTTGGCAACTTGATGGTAATTGATGGCTTCATCATGCTTTCAAGCCGCGACAATTTTTTCTATCATGAAATGATGAGTCACCCGGTTCTGTTTACCCATCCAGATCCGAAAACTGTCTGGATTATCGGCGGTGGCGACTGTGGAACGTTAAGGGAGGTGCTAAAACATCAACAAGTTCAGAAGGTTGTTCAGATTGATATTGATGAGCGGGTAACTAGGCTTGCTGAACAATACTTCCCTGAATTGTGTGAATCAAATAATGATCCACGTGCTGAACTAAAATTTATTGATGGAATCCAATGGGTAAAACAGGCGCGGCCAAACAGTGTAGATATTATTATTGTCGATAGCACTGATCCCATTGGCCCTGCAGAGGGATTGTTCAGTAAGGATTTTTACCAGGATTGTTTTAATTGTTTAACAGAGCAGGGTATTGTTATCCAGCAAAGTGAATCGCCTTTATTTCACATGCATATTTTGTCTGATATGCGCAGCGCAATGAAAGGAGCCAGATTTTCTGATCTACAAACCCTGTTTTTCCCCCAATGTGTTTATCCTTCTGGCTGGTGGAGTGCTACGATGGCCGGAAAAAATGATTTATCAAAATTCCGTCAAAAGGATGCTGGCAACAAAAAATTTTCCACTAACTACTATAATAGTGAGATTCACCTGGCAGCATTAGCACAGCCCGAATTTTTCAAGCAAGCCATAAAGGTGAGTGAGGTTTAATAATATGAATGACAATGGTTAATACGCTAGCATTAATAGAAAGGATTAGTTCTCTACTTCGTTCTGAAGAGCGGAAGCGATATGCGGCTTTGGGCTTACAGCCCGTCCATGTCCAGGTTTTGGAATATCTGGCTGAATGTAATCGTTTCAGCAATACCCCGATCGCAGTAACAGAATACTTAGGGTTAACCAAGGGAACTGTTTCACAAACACTGCAAGTGCTTGTTAGAAAAGGTTATATCGAGAAGCAGCCCGATAAAGATGATGGCCGTGTAGTGCGTCTGATGTTATTGGAAAAAGGTCAGCAATTGCTGGATACTATTCACCCCAATGACGTTTTGAAAGATGCTGAACAAGCTATCAGTAAAACTAAGTTTTCCTCCATTAACGAAGCCTTGGCAGCAACATTACGAGAATTACAAAAAGCAAATGATTCCAATAGTTTTGGTTTATGCCGAACCTGCCAATATTTTACCGAACAGGATAGCCATTATGTTTGTGGGTTAACTCAAGAATCATTAACCCAGGGGGATGCAGAGAAAATATGCAGGGAACACATCCAGCTTAGTGCCTGAGTTTTTTGGAAACTACCCCATAATTTTAATCTAACAGAGAAAAATATGTTTGATCCTAAAGCAATTGATGATATAGCACGCAAACTGGCAGATAGCCTGCCTTCTGGTTTTAGTTCCCTACAAGATGAGATGGAGAGAAATTTTCATAGCATTTTACAGGCTGCATTATCCAAGCTTGATTTAGTTACACGAGAAGAATTTGAAGTCCAGAAAGGTGTTTTGGCTAAAACCCGCGAGAAGCTGGAAGCGATGGAAAAAATAGTAGCAGAAATGGAACAAAAACTATTACCCCCTCAGGATACTGATACCGCCAAGCAATAGATTATATTGTGAAGGTAGTTAATTAAATGTCCCTGGCGGTTTTATACAGTCGGGGGCGAGATGGGACTAAAGCGCCATTAGTCACCGTAGAAGTTCATATTTCCAACGGTTTGCCGGCCCTAGCCATCGTAGGGTTGCCTGAAACCGCCGTCAAAGAAAGCAAGGATCGTGTCCGCGGCGCCATTCTCAACTCCAATTTTGAATTTCCGATGCAGCGCATCACCATTAATCTGGCACCAGCAGATATACCCAAAGAAGGTGGACGATTTGATTTGCCAATTGCATTGGGAATACTGGCGGCTTCTGGGCAGATTCCTAAACAAACATTGAAACAATATGAATGCATTGGCGAGCTTTCATTAGGCGGCGAATTGCGTCCTGTCACGGGAATACTTCCAGTTGCTCTACAAGCCCGTAATGCTGGCAAACAATTGATTTTGCCGCAACAAAATATGGCAGAAGCAACATTGGTTGAAAAGGCGAAAATTATTCCCGCTGAACACTTGTTGGATATCTGCGCCCATTTAAATGGCGAAAAAACAATAGTCCCCGCCTTGTCTAGGATAGATCAAAAACAAGATGAACAGGTTGTTGATTTCGCAGATGTTCATGGTCAGTTTTTTGTTAAGCGGGCTTTGGAAATTGCTGCCGCTGGCAATCATAATTTACTAATGATTGGACCGCCAGGCACAGGAAAATCCATGCTGGCGTCACGAATACCAACAATTTTACCACCGCTATCTGAACAACAAGCGCTGGAGACTGCCGCTATTGCCTCAATCAGCGATGCCGGGCTGGATGTCAGCCGATGGCGAAAACCTCCCTTTAGGTCGCCACACCATACTGCATCAGCGGCTGCCTTGGTAGGAGGAGGCAGCAATCCAAAACCAGGAGAAATTTCATTGGCTCATCAGGGAGTTTTATTTCTAGATGAGTTGCCAGAATTTGACCGTAAGGTGCTGGAAGTACTAAGAGAACCATTGGAGACCGGACATATCACAATTTCCAGAGCAGCAAGACAGGCCGATTTTTCGGCCTGTTTTCAATTAATTGCCGCTATGAATCCGTGTCCATGCGGATATTTGGGTGATATTTCGGATCGCTGTCACTGTACATCGGAGCAAATTTCCCGTTATCGAAACAAGATATCAGGACCGTTACTCGATAGAATTGACATGCATGTAGAAGTACCGAGAGTACCCCATGAAATGTTAAGAACAAACTCCAATAAAAAAGAAGAAGCCAGTGCTAAAATAAGAAAGCGGGTGATATCGGCTAGAGAAATTGCCTTATCCAGGTGTGGTAAAACCAATAACCTGCTTTCTGTACAGGAAATACAGCAATTTTGCCAACCTGGTGAGCAAGGCAACGATTTATTGGAACAGGTAATGGATAAATTTGGACTTTCTCATCGAGCCTATCATCGTATTTTAAAATTATCCCGAACCATAGCCGATTTATCTGGGAGCAATAATATTGAAATTTCACA
>JALXCS010000061.1 GCA_026990815.1 Methylomonas sp.
GGCGTTTCTTTTTGTATTATGCAAATCTTTTCCTGCTGTTAGCATTTTTTAACAACTAATTTTGCAAACAAATCATTAGATTGAACTTAAAAAACATTTAAATACATAAACATTATGAACAAAAAATGGGAAAACTTTCTTCTAGAACAGGGTGCTGAATTCTTCGATGACTCTAATATTGAATTTATTAACACGAATGATAAACCAAAAAATTTTTTCTGTGCACTGTCTCATTTAACAATTTTAGCTGTGTCAGGGAATGATGCCGCACAATTTCTCCAGGGACAAATCACTTGCGATGTAATTCGAGATATTACTGACACCAACGCTTCTCTTGCTGCACTTTGCACTGCAAAAGCTCGTACCATCAGTACTTTTTTAATAATAAAAACGGCTGATATTTATTATTTGATTTTGCCAACAAGTCTTTCAGAAGTTGTAACAAAACGATTGCAGATGTTTATTCTTCGCTCCCATGTATCTATTACGGACGTCTCGGATAAATTTTGCATTATTGGTGTTGGCGGCAAAGAACCAATCGATTATTTTCCTCAACAACCATTTAATATCATTGAGAATGAAGGCCTGATTATCAGATATCCCTCACATACTTGTCGATATCTTGTTCTCAAAAAAATTGAGCAAGGCATCCAATTCTGGTCTAGATTTATAGAAACTAAAACATTTGTCGCAACGGGGAATAGCTATTGGAATGAACTGGAAATCCTGGACGGAATCCCTTGGCTGAATATAGACACCAGCGAACAATACATACCACAAATGCTAAATCTCGACCTATTAAAAGCTATCAGTTTTAAAAAAGGCTGTTACACCGGCCAGGAAATCATCACCAGAACTCACTTCCTTGGCAAAACAAAACGAAAAATGTATTTCGCTAGGATTCGGACAAATACAGAAATTTTACCTAACGATACAATTTATGAGACGCTTAAAGATAATAAACAAAGCATCGGGAAAGTTCTAAATATTGTACACAAAAATAGTGAATACTTGATGCTAGTAGTTTCCAAAACTGAAACTACAAAATCCGAGAAAATAATATTAGAAAACCAAGCTGAATTGACTTTATCTGATTTAACCTATTCTTATTTGAACTAAATGAGTAAACATGCAATTTAAAACTGTTCAAGATTTTTTAGCCCATGTACAACAAGAACTAGATGCGAACCGTCTAATCTTGCCTACATTGCCTGACATTGCCTTGAAGGTCAGGGACGCAGTCTCAAAAGGCGAAGCTAATGCTGAAGAATTAGCAAAAATGATCACTACGGATGCAGCGCTGTCCGCCAGACTGATTCAAGTAGCTAACAGTCCACTGTACCGTGGAACTGTTGAAGTCAATAATATACAAATGGCAGTTGCCCGATTAGGAAACAACACCATTAGAACCCTAGTGACCAGCCTGGTTATGCAACAAATGTTCAGCCCTACGTCAGATACGCTCGAAGAACAATTCAGAGAGACCTGGGAACAAAGCGTTAATGTTTCCGCTATTTGTCGTGCATTATCATCTTTTGCCAGTCATCTTGACGCTGATGAAGCAATGCTGGCAGGACTTATTCACCAAATCGGAAAGCTGCCCATTTTGATGCTGGTTGAAAAAATTGATGAATTTAGAGATAGCCCTTCCCGTTTAAATAAATTACTCGAAAAAGCTCATCCAGCAGTTGGCAAGATCATAATGGACTCTTGGAACTTCCCTGAAAGCCTGAAACCAGTCGCCTCAGAGTATGTTAACTTTCAAAGGGAATCAGGAGCAGTTGCCGATTATGTTGATTTGGTTCAAGTTGCTTTCCTGCAAAGCATTGCAGGAACCGCTCACCCGGCTTGCAGGGTAGATTGGTTAACTGTTCCAGCATTTGCAAAACTGGGCATGGCTGCCGATGCAGAAATTCTGGAAATTGAAGGTGTAGCTGAAGAAATTGAGATGGCGCAAATAATGCTTTCTTAACAATTGCATCCCTCTTAAACCATTTTGGTTTTTGATGAAAACAAATACTCCTTTCTTTGACTCATTCAAAAGGATGCTGCAGGACTATAGTTTCATCTCTATCTGGCCCGGTAGAAAGAATCACCACTTTGGTTTCCAGTAATTGTTCAATCCTCTCAATATACTTTTTTGCATTGATCGGCAATGAAGAGTAATCGGTCACGCCTTTTGTAGATTCAGTCCAACCAGGCATTTCTTCAATGATTGCCTCACATGATTCATACTTTTCTGCACCAAGTGGAGCAATTTCAGTGATCTCGCCATCAATTTTGTAAGCGGTACAAATACCAACCTTTTCCAAGCCATCCAGCACATCAAGTTTGGTTAGACAAATCCCACTCAAGCTATTCAGTTGCACTGATTTTTTCATAGAAACCGCATCAAACCAACCTGTACGTCTTTTCCTTCCGGTTGTGGCACCAAATTCGTGGCCTTTTACACCCAGGTGCTCTCCAACTTCATTATCCAACTCTGTTGGAAAAGGTCCATTTCCTACACGAGTCGAATAAGCCTTAGTAATTCCCAAAACATAATCGATGGCTAAAGGGCCTAATCCAGTTCCCGTCGCCGCCCCCCCTGCAATGGTATTAGATGAGGTTACATAAGGGTAAGTACCATGATCTATATCCAGTAAGGCGCCTTGTGCCCCCTCAAACAAAATGGCTTTTTGTTCCGCTTTATAGGTGAAAAGAAGTTCCCCTACATCTGCTAGCATTGGTTTAATTTTTTCACCCATTCTCAGCATATCATCAAGAGTTCGCTGATAGCTAACCGCATCAACTTGGTAATACTGCGTCAACATGAAGTTATGATAATCCATCAACCCCGCCAATTTTTCAGCAAATAATTTTTGATTCAACAAATCACCGGCTCTCAAACCACGCCTTGCTACCTTATCTTCATAAGCAGGTCCAATTCCTCGACCGGTTGTACCAATTGCTTTATTCCCTCGCGCTTTTTCTCTAGCTTGGTCAATGGCAATATGCACTGGCAAAATCAATGAACATGCCTCGCTAATCAATAATCTTGACTTGACTTGAATTCCGCTCTTCTCCAAGACCTCAATTTCTTTCAATAAAGCATCAGGAGCCAGCACCACACCATTGCCAATCAGGCACTGCACTGATTCTCTCAAAATTCCTGAAGGTATAAGATGTAATACTGTGGTCTTCCCATTAATGACTAAAGTATGGCCAGCATTATGCCCACCCTGAAAACGAACCACTGCATCAGCTTGTTCTGTTAGCAAATCAACTAGCTTGCCTTTTCCTTCATCACCCCATTGGGTACCAATAATAACGACATTTTTAGCCATAATTTTTACTCAGGTAAGGAAGCAATTTGCCAAAATTGGCTGTTTTTTTCTATTATTTTCGTACACTGCATGTCTTTGGCATCAGCTGACTGCCCCGTAAGTTGCTGTATCACAATATTTCCTTCAGCACGTAATTCTTTTATATATTCGGTAAGTTCGGGGTCAACGATTGCAGGTGCAAATATTTTTTCTTGTTGCTCACCGGGATACATATTTTTTGATATTGAGGTGAGTAGTTTTAAATCTGAACTAAACCCGGTTGCAGCACGGGCCCTACCGAATACTGAACCAATATTGTCATATCGACCGCCACGGGCAACTTCTTTGCCGACCTCAGGGACAAATGCAGAAAAAACAACGCCAGTGTGATAGCGATAACCTCGCAATTCTGCGATATCAAAACTAATTGGCAATAACGGATAATTCACAGCTAATTTATCAGCAATTTTTTGTAATTCAAATATACTTTTCTGCACCTTATCACCTGCAATCGACAAACAGTCCTTTGCTTTGCTTAAAATATCGATACCACCATTCAATTCAGGTAATTTCAAAAAAAGTTCCTTAACTTCTTGCCTGCAAGAATAATTAGCTACAATTTGCGCCAATTCGGGACGGGCTTTACGTTGTAAAACATCAAATAGCTCTGTTTCTTGCTGCTCCGATAATTCAGCGAATTTTGCCAGTTCGCGAAAAATACTGACATGGCCCAAATCAAGATGAACTTCCTGCAACCCAGAAACCGCTAATATCTCCAACATTAACTGAATAATTTCAATATCACTTTCAATTCCTTCATGGCCATACAGTTCTGCTCCAATCTGCATGGGACTGCGGGTTTTTTCTAGAGAATCACCAACAGTATGTAAAACTGTTCCTACATAACTTAGTCGATTAGGACGATCGCCCCTAAGATGATGAGCATCAATACGCGCAACTTGAGGTGTCATATCTGCACGAATCCCTAATAATTCGCCACTAAGTTGATCGGTTAACTTAAACGTTTGCAAATCCAAGTCGTGACCAGAACCAATCAGTAAGGTTTGTAAAAAATCAATCATTGGAGGTATGACCAGCTCATATCCCCAGCATGAAAAAACCTTTAATAACCTACCTCGTAATTGCTCTAGTCTCTTGGCATCTGCTGACAGAATTTCTTCAAAACCATCTGGCAACAACCAAGGGTTTCTTTGTAACATTGTATTTCCCACTCAAACAAAACGCCCCGCAAGCGGAGCGTTTATTGGTTTCCGATTATGGTGCATCACAATCAAAGTCAGGGCATCTAACTTTTAATGGCGTCCATGATCTGTTTAAAAATACTCTAAGAAGACCTATTTTTCATTTTTAAAATATTTAAAAAAATCAGAATCAGGCTCTATCACCATGGTACTTCCAGATTTTCTGAATGCCTTCTCGTAGGCATTTAAACTTCGATAAAAAGCAAAAAACTCACTATCTACCTTATAAGCGCGTGCATAAATATCAGCAGCTTTTGCATCACCTTCACCTCGTTGTTTTTCTGCATCCCGATAGGCTTCAGCAATAATGATTTCTCTTTGCTTGTCAGCATCTGCACGAATCCGTTCTGCCGCTTCTGCACCTTGTGATCTAAATTCCCGGGCTACTCTGGCACGCTCAGCTTCCATTCTACTATAAACAGAATTACTGACCTCACTCGGCAGATCAATCCTTTTAACCTGAACATCAATAACTTCAATTCCGAGTGTAGAAGCAATTTTTACAGTATTGTTAATTAAAGCTTTCCGAATCGCACTTCGATCAGTTGCAACTAACTGCTTGATAGTACGCTTACTGAACTCATTCCTCAGTGCATCCTTAATAACCTGATCCAAACGAATATTTGCCTGACGAACATCCCCCGCGACACGAGTATAGAAATCACCTACATTACCAATACGCCATTTAACAAATGAATCGACTATAACATTTTTCTTTTCTGCGGTTAAAAACCGTTCTGGCTTTGCATCAAGAGATAGCAACCTTTTATCAAATTTTTTGACATTATTATAAATGGGAATTTTGAAATACAAGCCCGGCTCAAAGTCAGACCTGACAATTTTTCCCAAGCTGAATAAAATTGCCTTTTCTGTTTCACTCACCGTAAAAACAGACATGGAAATAAGCAAAATCAAAGCACCAAGACCAACTAGAATTTTATTTTGTGTCATTTTCAACGTCCCCTTGTGGTCCGCCCTCTATTGGAGCTGGTTCTATTAATTGATGACTGTGGCGCAGGCCTCGACTGTTGATAACTCCTGACTACATTTTTGGTAGTTTCAAGATTAGTTTGAGTCAGTTTATCTAATGGTAAATAAAGTAAATTATTTCCGCCTTTAACATCAACCAATATAGTATTTGTCTGACTTAGTACAGATTCCAGGGTTTCAATGTACAAACGCTTACGTGTCACTTTCGGTGCTTTTTGATATTCGGTACGTAATTGGGAAAAACGACTGGCTTCACCTTCCGCCTGTGCAACGACCCTGGCTTTATAAGCTTCTGCGCCTTGAATCTGACGGGATGCAGCACCTCTGGCACGAGGTATGACATCATTATAGTAGCCTTGAGCTTCATTTATTAATCGCTGCTTATCTTCACGCGCTTTAATAGCATCCTCAAACGCACCCTGGACCTGCTCAGGCGGCTGGGCATCCTGCAAGTTGACACTAGTGATTGCAATACCTGCCTTATAGGTATCCATAACCTGCTGAATTTCAGACTTGATTTCAGAAACGATTTCGCTTCGTCCCTCAGTTAATACAAAATCCATGGTATTGTGGCCTATAACACCCCGCTCAGTTGCTTCGGTCACCTGCTTTAAAGTCGCAGCGGGATTTAATACCTTGAACAAATACTCTTTCGCATCTTTAACCTGATACTGAACAGCGAGACGTATATCGACAATGTTTTCATCCTTGGTTAGCATTAACGCTTCCCGAGGCACAGAACCAGCTTGTTGCCTTGCTCCTGATCGATAACCAACTTCAATAAAGCGTTGCTGCTCAACATCAACCAATTGTACTTGTTCTATTGGCGCAGGGAAATGCCAGTTTAGGCCAGGCATGGTTGTTGCCGCATATTTTCCAAAACGGGTTTCTACACCTCTGTTTCCTTCGTCAACGATATAAAAGCCACTTAACGCCCATAAGACAATCGCTGCCAAAAGCAAAAACCCTAGACCTTTCATTGGAGAACTGCTGCCTTCAGATGATGATCCTCCCCCACTACCTCCAAATATTCCACTTAACTTTTCTTGTATTGATCGAATTGCTTCATCAAGATCAGGTGGACCTTTTTCATCATCTCGACCACTCCAGGGATCTTTTTTTCCACCACCAGGCTCATTCCAGGACATATACATGCTCCACTCGGATTACTAAAAATCTATCGAACTCCACTGAGCCCAATATTCATGCTGTTAAAACTGACTACCTTCAAAAATCAGCATATTATATATCAAATTTTAATGCATCAGGGTCTTATCACCCGTTTATAAATAATAAACTTAACAAAAATCACTCCTACTTACCAATTCTTACGCATTCAACCAGAAACCAAAAAAATCACACCAGGAGGCATTTAAAACTATTCAGTCAAATTATCTCTTTAAATTCTATTGACTTTAATAACCCCAAATGTTTTTTGTCGATTTCAACGGTAATATTCCACCCCCCTTCGGCTATATGTTCTTCATCCAGAATTCGAGCCACCGAGAATAGTTTCGCTCTAATCTGGCCCTGAGAAGGGGAAAGTCGATACATTTTTTTGACTTTTGTTGTAGAAAAAATTTCAGTTAACGCTAGAAATAATAAATCGATTCCAATGCCAGTCTGTGCAGACAACCAGACTCTGGCTGGCTGCCCCATCTCATTTCTATCAATTCTGGGCACAAAATCATCTAACAAATCAATCTTGTTCAGAACCTGTAACTGTTTTATATTTTCTGCTCCTATTTCCTCAAGCACTTGATTAACCTGAAATATCGTATCATCCCGATCTTCCGCATTGGCATCAATAACATGCAACAACAAATCCGCTTCAGCCGCTTCTTGTAATGTTGATCGAAATGCAGCTACCAATTCATGTGGTAAATGTCTGATAAATCCAACGGTATCAGCCATCACTACATTACCTCCATCCTGCAACTTACATTGCCGTAGCGTCGGGTCCAATGTTGCAAACAACTGATCAGCAGCATAAATTTCTGAACCTGTCATTACATTGAATAGAGTAGATTTACCAGCATTGGTGTAGCCAACCAGAGAAATAGAAGGAATTTCGGCTCTTTTCCTTTTCGCCCTGCTTTGGTGTCTTTGCTGGGAAACCTTTTCGAGACGCTTCTGAATCTGTTTGATTCGGACAGCCAGCAACCTTCGGTCTGTTTCCAATTGCGTCTCACCAGGTCCACGCAAACCAATACCACCTTTTTGGCGCTCCAAATGCGTCCAACCCCGGATCAGACGAGTGGACAAATGCCTTAGTTGCGCCAATTCGACCTGCAACTTGCCTTCAAAAGTTTGCGCCTGTTGCGCGAAAATATCCAATATCAAGCCATTCCGATCAACCACGCGAACATCCAAAGCTTGCTCAAGGCTTCTCTCTTGGCTAGGGGTCAAAGGGTTATTAAACAATACGATATCAGCAGAGTGGTTTTTAATAGCCTCCCTAAGCTCTTCAAGCTTTCCAGTGCCAATATAATATTTTGAATCAGGAGCCTTACGCTTTGCTTCAACCACACAAACTGATTCTGCTCCAGCTGACCTCGCCAACTCCTTCAATTCATTCAGGTCCTCCTGGCTTGATTGAAAAGAAACATGAACAAGCACCGCC
>JALXCS010000062.1 GCA_026990815.1 Methylomonas sp.
TCTCTCCATCGAGCATCGCGGTTTCGAATGGAATTCTCAATTCAAGCACGAAACCTTCGTCATTACTGGATACAATCTTCACTGACATGTCTGCACACCCTTCTCATGTTGTTTCGAGAAAGAATAACAAACTTGCTGTTTTATTGAAAGAATTATTTACATCAATTTGTAGCTATACCCAATCAATATTGCAGTAGAGCTTATTATTGTTAGGTCTCTACTGCTAAGTGATGAATTCCGTGGAATACTTATTTTCTTAGTCTAGTAAGGGCGCCGATGCCAGAAATAAATAACCAAAATGCTGCAGGTAAAGGTACCGGGGAAGGTTCCGGTGCTATTTCAGGCAAAATACCCGCACCAATTGTGAATCCAGTGCCATCGCCTAAAGCTACATCCATATCGACCGTAATAGAAGAAATGCTGTCAACATCGAAGTGGTATAGATCATAGTTATGATTATCGCTTGCTCCAACAATTTTCATTGACCCATCATCAAGTCTGGTATGATCTGCATGGCCTTCAGCGATACCAATTTCTCCAATAAAATTAGGATTGTTGTCAATCACAAAACTAGATTCGCGAGCTAACCCTACTGAACTAAAAAACAATGGAGTAGTCGCGGTGTTGATAGGACCATCCAGAAAAGAAAAAGTAAATGTTCCTTTTATCGGAGAATTTGTTCCGTTTGTAGATCCATCATGATTAATATAATTAAGACTGGACCAACTATACTCACCAAATGAACCAGGTAACCAAGGGTGAATTGATTGGGATGGTACATCAGTACTTATTTCGATTTTTCCAAGAATGTCATCATCAATCACCACATTTGTTTTTCCATGGATTGAAGATACATCAATCCATTGGATGGTTGTTGCGGCGGCTTGATTAAAAACAGTTTGCGTCATTGTAAGTAAAGCCAATAGGCTATATAACATTGTTTTTTTCATTAATATTCTCCTGACAAACAATCAAAAAACTACTTGAACTTAGTAAAAGATCAAACAAGGCAAATGTTCTGCTTACCTAGGGAAAAAAGGTTATTGCAGTTACGTTTAATATAATTCAACTTGTGATTTAAATACATTGTACAAAGGTACAGAAAAAGGCCCTTTAGTTTGTTCTCCATTTACTTACTTAACTATTCATAGTTAATCAATCTGTTAAGTTGTTTTTATGGGGTAATTTAAAATAGTTCTGCCATACATGTTTATTTAATGACAATGTTTCTTTTGTTCATATGTCGAAAATTAAAACCAATAAATACTTGAGGCATGCAAATAAAAAAGCTCTTTGGCGAAATTTAAATGCAATTATTAAGTCATTTCTTGCAGAAAATAGTCTCGCCCATCTTGGCATTAATTTTCTGTGCTTCCTCCAGCCTCTACAGTGATAAGCCAAAAGTTCAGAAAAATATAATATATCCCTTCCTGATTTTTGTATTCTTAAGGAGATTTCTATATCTTCTTTATACATAAAAAAATCTTCATTAAAGAAATAATTGTCTTTTTTTATTATCTCGTCAATCACATTCTTTTGACAGACCATCAATGCACCACACGCAGCAGGAATAATTTGCCCGTTGGATACATCGAATTGTCCATAATCGATTTCTCCTTGGCCTCGGTCATACCATCTACCAAGATGCGTTTGAAATATGCCAGTTGAATCTAAGACTCCAGTTGAACAATCAATCGAGAGGTCGTAAGCTTCAAGTTTGCCCGTAATTAATCCTACTCCAGGTTTTTTCTTAATAATATTAATTAGAATTGAAATGAAATTATGGTGTAAAAAACAGTCAGGATTTAAAAAAATCACTCGGGTGCTATCTTTTGATAATAGCTTGATGCCAATGTTATTGGCTTTGGCAAAACCAACATTATCACAACATTTTATTTTAATTTTTAGGTTTTTAAGCTCATCGGAAATTTTGTGTAAATATGCACAATCATCAGATCCGCTATCTACAATAATTACTTCATTTGGTAAAGCGGCCTGACAGGCTAAACTTGCCAGGCTTTTTTTTAGAAAAGCCTGGCTATTGTGTGTCACTATGATGACTGATATTTTTTCAATCACTTGCAGCCTCAAAAAACCATGGTCGGTGTTCTATATGCCTGATTAGAATTTTTTATGTGGCGTTTTATCAATCATTTTATTACTTCTGATTGAATTAATGTTGATAATATCAGATTATATAATTTTAAATGCTACTTATGTGACCAAGAGATGATGTCGTAAACACAAGGTCGTTCAATATATAATGCAGCTTAGATATTAAGTGAGATCTGTTAAATTACATTCAAGTAGTGGGTATAGCTACAAATTGATGTAAATAATTCTTTCAATAAAACAGCAAGTTTGTTAGTCTTTCTCGAAACAACATG